>JBOGDX010000520.1:0-2486 GCA_050743225.1 Actinomycetes bacterium
GCCGTGCTCACGTCGACCATGCTGCTGGCGGCGTGCACGGGTGACGGCACGGACCCGCGCGCGTCCGGCGCCACCCGCACCGCCTCTCCGACACCCACCTCGACCTCGACCTCGCCGAGCCCGCCGGCTCCCGCACCCGTCGTCCGCGCGCGGGTGGCCGACATCGTCGCCCGCGGCCTCGACGCGCCGTGGAGCCTCGCGTTCCTCCCCGACGGCTCGGCGCTGGTGAGCGAGCGGGACTCGGCGCGGGTCCGACTGGTCACCCCCGGCGGTGCCGTGCGGGCCGTCGGCCGGGTCGACGGTGTCGACGGCCTGGGCGAGGGTGGGCTGCTGGGGCTGGCGCTCTCGCCGACGTACGAGCAGGACAGCACCCTGTTCGCGTACTTCACGGCCGGCTCGCAGAACGTCGTCGCCCGCATGACGTACGACGGTGAGGCGCTGTCCGGGCAGGAAACGGTGCTCGACGGCATCCCGGCCGGGCCGATCCACAACGGTGGCCGCATCGCCTTCGGCCCCGACGGGTTCCTCTACGTGGGCACCGGCGAGTCGGGACAGCGGGAGCTCGGCCAGGACCGTGGCTCGCTCGGCGGAAAGATCCTGCGGATCACCGCTGACGGCCGGCCGGCGCCGGGCAACCCGTTCGACCGCTCCCCCGTCTACAGCTACGGCCACCGCAACGTCCAAGGGTTGGCCTGGGACGCCGACGGCCGGCTCTGGGCCTCCGAGTTCGGGCAGAACGAGTGGGACGAGCTGAACCGCATCACCCCCGGCGCCAACTACGGCTGGCCGGAGGTCGAGGGCCGGGCCGGCGACGACCGCTTCGTCGATCCGGTGCGGCAGTGGCGGCCGGACGTGGCCTCACCGAGCGGTGTCGCGGTCGCCGGGGGCTCGGTCTTCATGGCCGGGCTGCGGGGTGAGCGGCTGTGGCAGATCCCCCTCCGAGGCGACAGGGCGGGCCGACCACGCGCCCTGATGCGCGACTACGGGCGGCTCCGGGCGGTGGCTGTGGCGCCCGACGGGTCGCTGTGGGTGCTGACGAACAACACCGACGGCCGCGGGTCCCCGCGCAGCGGTGACGACAAGGTCGTGCGCGTCACTCTGGGCTGAGTCCGGCTAGCAAGCCGGGTTCACCGACCCCGACGGCAACACCTGGACCTTGCAGCAGCTTCCGCCTCCCGGTTCCTACAACGCGGCGTTGCAAGACTGACTCGCCGACCCGGGCGACCACGGATGCCGGTGACGCCGAGGTCCGTCAGATGCAGCGCTCGAGCACGAGCTCGCGGACCCGTCCGGCGTCCGCCTGCCCGTTGGTGGCCTTCATCACCGCGCCGACGATCGCCCCGGCGGCGGCGACCTTGCCGCCGCGGATCTTCTCGGCGACCTCGGGGTGAGCGGCGAGGGCATCCTCCACGGCAGCGACCAAAGCGCCCTCGTCGCTGACCACCGCAAGCCCTCGCTTGTCCACGACGTCGTCCGGCTCGCCCTCACCGGCCAGCACGCCGTCGATGACCTGCCGGGCGAGCGTGTCGTTCAGCGTTCTCGCGTCCACGAGCGCAACGACCCGGGCCACCTGCTTCGGCGTCATCGGCAGTGACGCGACGTCGACGCCACGCTCGTTGGCATGGCGGGCAAGCTCACCGAGCCACCACTTGCGAGCCGCCTCGTGGGGCGCGCCGGCGGCCACGGTCGCCTCGACCAGGTCGAGCGCACCGGCGTTCACCAGCGACCGCATGTCGAAGTCGCTGATGCCCCACTGGCCCTGCAGCTCGCGGCGGCGGACCGCCGCCGGCCGGGGCAGTGCGGCCCTGAGCCGCTCGACCCATGCGGGGTCGGGCGCGACCGGGACGAGGTCGGGTTCCGGGAAGTAGCGGTAGTCCTCGGCCTGCTCCTTGGACCGGCCGGGTGTCGTGATGCCGGTGTCCTCGTGCCAGTGCCGCGTCTCCTGCACGACCCGCGCGCCGGCCGCGAGCATCGCCGCCTGGCGGGAGATCTCGTGGCGCACCGCGCGCTCCACCGACCGCAGCGAGTTCACGTTCTTGGTCTCGGAGCGGGTGCCGAGCGGGTCCACGGGCGAGCGCCGCAGCGAGACGTTGGCGTCGCACCGGAGCGATCCCTGCTCCATGCGCACGTCGGACACGCCGAGCGTCCGCATGACCTCCCGCAGGGTCGTGACGAAGGCCCGCGCAACCACGGGTGCCAGCTCACCCGTTCCCTCCACCGGCTTCGTCACGATCTCGATCAGCGGGATGCCCGCCCGGTTGTAGTCGACCAGCGAGTAGTCGGCACCATGGATCCGACCGGTCGCGCCACCGACGTGGAGGGACTTGCCGGTGTCCTCCTCCATGTGGACCCGCTCGATCTCGACGCGGACGGTCCTCGTCCCGTCCTCGGTCGGCACCTCGACGTCGAGGTGACCGTCGGTGCAGATCGGCTCGTCGTACTGCGAGGTCTGGAAGTTCTTCGGCATGTCCGGGTAGAAGTAGTTC
>JBOGDX010000521.1:0-2474 GCA_050743225.1 Actinomycetes bacterium
GACCTGGACCTTCGTCTGCGGCCCGATCACCTGGGGCTCGATGTCCTTCACCCGAAGCCTCGGCGTCTGCGGGACCAGCCGGACGTCGACCAGCACCTCCTGCGGCAGCTCGTTGGCCACGGTCAGCGGGATCGTCCCGCGCTTGCTGCTGAAGGTGAAGTTCCCCGGCTGGATGCGCACCCTGCCCCGCAGGTCGGCGAGGTAGTCCCGCTCACGGGCGAGGCGGTTCCCCCGTTCCTGGCGGCCGCGCCACCAGGTCGACTCGAGCAGCAGCACCGAGCGCGTGAGGCCCGGGACGAGCTCGGTGCGGTCGGTGAGCACTGCGGAGAAGAGGGCGATGGAGGCATGCATGCCGGCGAGCGCGGTCAGGTAGGAGCCGGGCAGCTCCCGGCGACGCTGCCCCGCGGGATAGCGCAGGGGCTCGCGGTCGACCTCCGGGGGCTCGGTCCCGACCAGCTGCGGAAGCGGCACACCGCTCATCCACGGTGCCTGCGCGGCGACCGAGACGACCCGCTCGAGGTAGGCCGGGTCGGGGTTCCACCGCCGTGGTGGGGCCACGACGATCACCCGCGACGGCCCGGTGCTGGGCAGCTCCGAGGTGATCATCGCGGTCTCGGCGAGCAGCCTCTGGGCTCCCAGCAGCGGGTCGGCACCCGGAAATCGCAGCAGGTCGGCCAGACCCGGGTCGGCGAGCACGCCGGCCACCCGACCCGACGGGCTGGCGACGTGAGCCCGGCCGGACGGCGTGTAGCTCAGGTCGATCTCCGTCGGGACCGCCCGGCCGTCCAGCACGGCGGTGGTCATCCCCGCCCGGCGCAGCAGCGCCAGCGCGTCCCGGCTCACGAAACCGTCCATCGGCCACGCAGTCGCGGTCACGTCCGTGGCCGACGGGAGCGCCTCGCCGACCAGCTCCTGGCCCCGTTCGAAGGCCGCGGCCACGTCGGCGCCGAGGCCGGCGCGGACGACCGCGCTCAGATCCGGGTCGCCGTAGGGCAGGGCCATGACCTGCTTCCCGACCGTCGCCGCCCGCACCTGCTCCAGCCAGCGCTCCGCCAGCGCGGACGCGCCGCCGGGCACCTCCGACCCGTCCGAGGCACGCACCTCGTACCCGTCGGCCATGTCGGCTGCGGCCGCAAGCAGCTCCGGGTCGATCGCCCACGTCAGCGCGGCACCCTGACCGAGCCGGGCTCCGGCCTCGACGAGGCGGCTCAGCCGTCCGCCGTCGGCCATCTCGGCAGCCAGCGTGTCGTCGGCGAAGCGGCCGTCGGCCAGCCGGGTGGGGCGGGCGACCAGCGGCCACAACCAGGTGAAACCGGTCGGGCGGAACGAGCTCTCGGCCGGCACCCAGGGCAGCATCGTGCGGACAATGGCGGCCCGGCCGAAGCCCGAGGCCCGGGTGGCGAGCACCTCGACGCCCAGCACGTACACGCCGTACTCGGCCAGCGCGGGCACTTCGTCGACGGCACGCTCGAGGTCGAACGGCATGCTTCGCCCGGTCGCGAGGTCGGGTAGCCCGCGGGCGACCACGACCTCGCCGTCGCGGCTCGCCGTGCGGCCCTCGGCGACAGCGGCGAGCTCGGCCCGGCTGTTCAGGCGCGTGTCGGACAGGCGCAGCCGGACCTCGACGTCGCGCAGGTCCTGCCGGCCGTCGTTGGTGATCGACCCCGTAACCCGAAGCGTGCCGCCCGTCGTCGCGACGGCGGGGGTCAGCGAGTCGACCGTCAGCTCGACCGGGCCGTCCGCGGCGGCCGCCGGGGACGGGTGACCCCCGGCGGCGAGCAGTGGGGCGAGCAGCGCGAGGACGGCAACCAGCGCCTTTCGCCGCCCGAGCCGTCGGACCCGCGGTCGATCCCCCGTGGCGGCGTCAGCCACGGACGGCGCTCACGCCGAGTCGGCGAGCAGGTCGGCCGCGGTCTCGGCCAGCCTCCGCTCGCCGGCGTACGCCAGCCGGTTGCCCAGCTCGCCGAGCGGGACCCAGGCCACCTCGTCCACCTCGAGGTCGGTGTCGCTGAGCTCGCCGCGCTCCGCTTCGAGCAGGTAGTGGTGCACGGTCTTGTGGATGCGGCGGTCGTCGGCCACGAACCAGTAGTCGACGGTCCCCAGCGACGCGAGGACCCGGCCCCGGATGCCGGTCTCCTCCTCGACCTCCCGCACGGCGGCGTCCTCCGCCGTCTCGCCGTCCTCGAGGTGCCCCTTGGGCAGCGACCACAGCAGCCGGCCGCGCCGGTCCAGCCGCCCGATCAGAGCGGCCTTGGGCTGCCCCCCGGTGCGGTCGACGACCAGGCCACCGGCCGACGTCTCCTCCACCTTGCGCAGGCCCCTCCGCGCGCGGCTGCGAGGCCGTGACGAGGAGGGGGTGCGGGGCATCCGTCGATGGTAGCCAGACCGTCGCGCCGCCCCGGGCAGGTCGAATCGTGCGGCGCCGTACCCTTGACGCCCGTGCCCGAGCAGTCACCGCCGTCGTCGAACGGCAC
>JBOGDX010000522.1:0-2467 GCA_050743225.1 Actinomycetes bacterium
GGCCACGGCGCGTCGGCCGGCCGCAGGCTCGTCCAGCCGGCATCGCGCGCGGCACACGCGGCGAGCACCCCGACCACGGCCGAGGGGTTGTGCAGCCGGCCGCCCAGGACCAGGTCGCGGGCCTTGTCCAGCGGCAGCCAGACGGTCGGCATGTCTCGCTCCTCACCGGTCCCCACGTGCCGCTCGTCGTCGGCGACCTCCGCGAGACCGCGCGCGAGGTAGCAGCGGAACGACTCCTCGCTGGCGCCGGGGGTGAGGTGGAAGTCGACCAGCGTCCACCAGTGCTCGGCGCGCAGGTGGGCCTCCTCGGCCAGCTCCCGGCGTGCGGCCGCCCAGGCGTCCTCACCGGCGACGTCCAGCAGGCCGGCGGGTGGCTCCCACAGGTAGGACCTGACCGGGTGGCGGTACTGCCGGATGAGCAGGACCCGCTCGTCGTCGTCGAGGACGACGGTCCCGACCGCGCCGGTGTGGGCGATCACCTCCCGGGTGACCACCTGCCCGTCGCCGAGGTCGACCCGGTCGCGGCGGACGTCCCACACCATGCCGTCGAAGACCCGTTCCGACGACAGCACCACCAGGTCAGTCGGCTCGTCCGCGACCGGCCCGGTCCAGCGGCCGCCACGGGTGCCGGCGGTCACGCGGTCGGCGCGACGAGGTCGATCTCGACGGGCTGGTCGACCGCGTGCACCGCGATGCCCTTCCGGGCCAGCCCGGCTGCGACCAGCCCGGCGAACAGAGGGTGCGCGTGCGCCGGGCGCGACCGGAACTCCGGGTGCGCCTGGGTCGCGACGAAGTAGGGGTGGGCCTCCCGGGGAAGCTCGACGAACTCCACCAGGCGCCCGTCCGGAGAGGTGCCCGAGAACACCAGCCCGGCGGCACCCAGCTGCTCCCGGTAGCTGTTGTTGACCTCGTAGCGGTGCCGGTGGCGCTCCTCGACGTAGGTCGCGTCGTAGACGCCGGCGACGACGGACCCCTCCTCGAGCTGCGCGGGATAGAGCCCGAGGCGCATCGTCCCGCCCATGTCGCGCTCACCGGCGACCACGTCGTGCTGGTCGGCCATCGTGGCGATGACGGGGTGCGGCGTCGCCTCGTCGAACTCCGTGGACCCGGCGTCGGCGAGGCCGGCCACGTTGCGGGCGTACTCGATGACGATGCACTGCAGGCCCAGGCACAGGCCCAGCGTCGGGACCTGGTTCTCGCGGGCCCAGCGCACGGCTCCCAGCTTGCCCTCGATGCCGCGGACGCCGAAGCCGCCCGGG
Organism: Actinomycetes bacterium; assembly: GCA_050743225.1. Classification (GTDB taxonomy): domain Bacteria; phylum Actinomycetota; class Actinomycetes; order JACCUZ01; family JACCUZ01; genus JBOGDX01. The sequence continues at coordinate 1,260 of JBOGDX010000522.1, forward strand.
ATGCAGACGGCGTCGACGCCGTCGAGCTCCATCGCCGCGCCCTCGGGAGACTGGCAGTCGTCGGAGGTCACCCAGCGGATCGTCACCTTGCAGTCGTTGGCGAACCCGCCTGCTCGCAGAGCCTCGGACACGGACAGGTAGGCGTCGGGCAGGTCGATGTACTTGCCGACCAGCGCGACGGTCACGTGGTGGGCCGGCTGGTGCACGCGACGCAGCAGGTCGTCCCACTCGGTCCAGTCGACGTCACGGAAGGCCAGACCGAGCCGCCGGACGACGTACGCATCGAGGCCCTCTGAGTGCAGGACCTTAGGGATGTCGTAGATGGACGGCGCGTCCTTGGCCGCGACCACGGCCTCCTCGTCGACGTCGCACATCAGCGAGATCTTGCGCTTGACGTTCGGCGGGATCTCGCGGTCGGAGCGGCACACGATCGCGTCCGGCTGGATGCCGATCGAGCGCAGTGCGGCAACCGAGTGCTGGGTCGGCTTGGTCTTGAGCTCGCCGGACGGGCCGATGTAGGGAACCAGGGAGATGTGCAGGAAGAACACGTTGTCCCGGCCGACGTCGTGGCGCACCTGCCGCACCGCCTCGAGGAACGGCAGGGACTCGATGTCGCCGACCGTGCCACCGATCTCGGTGATCACCACGTCGACGTCGGGGCCGGCCATGTCCCTGATCCGCGACTTGATCTCGTTGGTGATGTGCGGGATGACCTGGACCGTGTCGCCGAGGTACTCGCCCCGCCGCTCCTTGGCGATGACCGACGAGTAGACCTGTCCGGTCGTGACGTTGGCCGAGCCGTGCAGGTCCCGGTCGAGGAAGCGCTCGTAGTGGCCGACGTCGAGGTCGGTCTCTGCGCCGTCGTCGGTGACGAAGACCTCGCCGTGCTGGAACGGGTTCATCGTCCCGGGGTCGACGTTGAGGTACGGGTCGAGCTTCTGCATGGTGACCCGCAGCCCGCGGGACCGGAGCAGGTGGCCAAGGCCGGACGCCGTCAGGCCCTTGCCGATCGAGGAGGCGACGCCCCCGGTCACGAAGATGTGCTTGGTAGCCGGTGCGGCCAATGGGGGCTCCCGTGGTCCTCGGTGCTGGTTGTCAGGTCTGGAGATGACTCCGCCTGTCCACGGGCTTCGAGAATATCAGCCGGGGCGCCGCCGCAGCGCCGCGCCACGCCGCGGTCAGCCGGTGGGGGCCGAGACCGGCAGGAC
>JBOGDX010000523.1:0-2420 GCA_050743225.1 Actinomycetes bacterium
CATCCAGGTCGGCCACGACGTCCAGCCCGTCCGTATCGCCCACGGCGGTGCGCACGGTGCGCAGCGCGCGGGCGACCCGCCGCCGCGCGGCGGACATGCGGGTCCGGTGGATCACGGTGGGGTGGCCGCCGGCGACGTCGACCACGCGGTCGCCGGGGGCGAACGGCACGAACCACGGGACCGGCACCGACCAGGTCGCCGTCAGGATCCGCAGGACGGCGCCTGCCTCGTCCTTGCCCCATCGCGAGTGGTCGTCGTCGGCTCGCTGCAGGGAGGCCGGGGGGACGAACGCGTGCAGCAGGGCGTCGGGCAGACCGTCGCGGAACTGGCCGAGCGCGACCCACGAGCGCAGCCGGGACTGGACCGGGCAGAGGTGGACGGTGTCCTCGACCTCGAGCACGAAGGCCTCGCGCGGCTCGTCCGCGGGGACCGGTCGCGGCGGGACGCTGACCATGCCGGCCAGCGCCGCGCGGTGCTCGGCGACCAACCGGTGGTCGCGGGCAGAGGAGCCGCGGGCGACGTAGCTGGCCCAGTCCGCGCGATCCGGCTCGGGGAAGGCGGCAAGGGGCTCGTAGACGCGCAGGTACGCGGCGTACGGGCTGGGGACGGGCACGAGTCGCATCGTAGGGTGCACGGCGATGTCCGGATCTCCTGATGCCTCGGCCGGCGGCCTGTCCGGCGGCATCGCCTCCGTCTTCGGCCCCCATCCCGGCGCCCGCCACCCGCACGAGCAGGTCGTGTTCTGCGCCGACGACAAGACCGGGTTGCGGGCGATCTTCGGGATCTACTCGACCGCCCTAGGGCCGGCCCTCGGCGGCACCCGTTTCCACCCCTACGAGTCAGAGGCGGCGGCGCTCGCCGACGTGCTCGAGCTGTCCCGGGCGATGGCCTACAAGAACGCGCTCGCCGGGCTGGACCACGGCGGCGGCAAGGCCGTCATCATCGGCGACCCGGCGACCGACAAGTCCGAGGACCTGCTGCTGGCGTACGGCCGCGCCGTCGACTCCCTCGGCGGGCGGTACGTCACGGCCTGCGACGTGGGCACCTACGTCGCCGACATGGACGTCGTCTCCCGTGCCACCCGGTTCGCCACCGGCCGCTCCGAGGCCGCCGGCGGGGCAGGTGACTCGTCGGTGCTCACGGCGTTCGGCGTGTTCCAGGGGATGCGGGCGTGCGCAGGGCACCTGTGGGGGTCGCCGACCCTCGCCGGCCGCACGGTCGGGGTGGCCGGGGTCGGCAAGGTGGGCCGACACCTGGTGGGCCACCTCGTCGACGACGGCGCGACGGTGGTGGTGACGGACGTCTCCGAGCGGGCGGTGGACGCCGTACGACGGGCGTACCCCTCGGTCGAGGTCCTCCCGGACGCCGACGCGCTGGTCCGGGCCGACCTGGACGTCTTCTCCCCGTGCGCGCTCGGACACGCCCTGACCGACGACGTGGTCGCCACCCTACGCGCCGTGATCGTGTGCGGCGGAGCGAACAACCAGCTGGCGCACCCCGGCACCGAGGCGCTGCTGGCGGAGCGCGGGATCCTCTACGCGCCGGACTACTGCGTGAACTCCGGCGGCGTCATCCAGGTCGCCGACGAGCTGCGCGGCTTCTCGTTCGACCGGGCCCGCCGCAAGGCGGAGGAGATCTTCGTCACCACGGCGTCCGTCCTCCGGCTGGCCGAGGAGGAGGGCGTGCCACCCGCCGTGGCCGCGGACCGGCTGGCCGAGCGGCGGATGGACGGCATGGCCGCCTCCTGAGCGTCCCGGTCACCGTAAAAAGGGAACCGTTCGAGGCCGCCGGGCGGGATGCCGGAACAGCCGACGGCCATGTACCGTTGCACCCACGGAGAACACTCGAGACCCGGGGCCGCCCTGCGCTGGCCGCCCCGTTTACGTATGAGGGGGTCGAGCCATGGGGCGCGGCCGAGCCAAGGCGAAGCAGACCAAGGTCGCGCGCGAGCTGAAGTACAGCTCGCAGGGCACCGACTTCGAGGCGCTGCAACGAGAGCTCGCGGGGGCTTCCGAGCCCGACCGGTCACAGGTGACCGGCTCCGACGACGAGTACGACGAGTACGACGACTGGGCCTCCGACCGCCGCTGACGCCCCTGGTTTCCATGATCGGAGACCGTTCGGTGGATAGAAGTCCCGATCGGTCTCCGATCATGCTGCCGGGTGCCGCGGCTGGGCCAGCCAGTCACCCGTGCTGAGGTCCATGCCGACCTCGGCGGCGAGGGCGAGCAGCCCGCTGTGGACGGCTGGCGTTGGCGTCCAGCCGCGCGACAGCAGCGCGGCCGCGCTCGCGACCACGGCGACCCCCGGCTGGTGCCGCACGGTGTGCGAGCCGATGGTGATCATCAACCGACCGCGGGTGCCGAGCACGTTGCGCCGGTGGTCGTCCATGGCGACCCGGCCGGCCACCAGTGTTGGGT
>JBOGDX010000524.1:0-2417 GCA_050743225.1 Actinomycetes bacterium
GGCCCAGACGACGAGATGGGCGTACGTCGTGAGGTACTCGCGCGGCGACTCGTCGCCCCACCCTGCCCGGGTGTTGCAGAGCTCTAGCGCCGGATGCCCCGCCACCGGCAGCGGCAGCGTGAGGGTGCCGACCTGTCGGGATGCCACGCGGGCAGTCTGCCGTGCCGGCACCGCTGCGTCAGCCGGCGAGGTAGCCCGCCGGGTCCGCGGCGAAGGCCCGCAGGCAGCCCGAGCCGCAGAACCAGAACCGCCGCCCCTCGTGGTCGAGGTGCAACGACGCCTCGACCGTGGCGACCGACATGCCGCAGACCGGGTCCACGGCGGTGACCGGTGAGGCTTGGGTCCGGTGCGCCTCTTGGTCGGGCACCTCGCGGCCGGACGGCCGCCGCCGTTCGGCGACGATCTCGGCGAGGATCGACAGGGCCACCTCCTCCGGGGTGCGCGCGCCGATGTCCAGGCCGCACGGGGTGTGGACGCGGGACCGGGCCTCCTCGTCCAGGGCGAGCGAGGCCACCACGGCCTCGCCGCGCTTGCGGCTGGCGACCAGCCCGACGTACGCCACCCCCGCCGTCACCGCCGCGGAGAGCGCCTCTTCCTCGTCGCGACCGTGCGAGGCCACGACGACGGCGGCCGCTCCGACCGGGTCGTCCGGTCCGGTCGCGACGCGGTAGCCCAGCCGTTCGGCCAGTCCGGCGAGGGCCTGGGCGATCGGTGTGCTGCCGTGCACCAGCAGCACCGGGGCCGGCAGTTCCGGCTCGAGGAAGATCTCCAACGTCCCGCCGGACAGGCACGGGTTGTGCACGGTCAGCTTCCCGTCCTGCTCGGGCTCCGGCTCGGGTGTGATGCGCAGCAGCAGCGGCTCACCCGTGTCGAGCAGCGCCAGGCTCTGGGCGCGGACGGTCGACTCGGCGCACGTACCGCCGACGAAGCCCTCCAGCGTCCCGTCGCCGAAGACGATCGCCTCGTCGCCGGGCTTGGCCGACGTGGGCCGCTCGGCCCGCACCACCCGGGCCAGCACGAACGGCACCCGCTCGGCGCGCAGCGCCGCCGCCCGGGCGGCGACGGTCTCCCGGCTCATCCTCGGCTCATGTGATGGCCAGGTCCGTGCGCATCGGCCGGCCCTGGATCGCCCGCCACACCTGCGCCGGGGTGAGCGGCATGTCGGCGTGGACCACGCCGTGGGGCTGCAGCGCGTCCATGACCGCGTTCACCACCGCCGGCGGCGACCCGACCGTCGCCGACTCGCCGACGCCTTTCGCGCCGAGCGGGTGGTGCGGCGACGGGGTGACCGTCTCGCCGAGCTCCCAGCTCGGGCACTCCAGCGACGTGGGCAGCAGGTAGTCCATGAACGAGCCGGAGACGCAGTTGCCGTCCTCGTCGAACGCGATCCCCTGCATCAGGGCCATGCCGACGCCGTCGGCGAGCCCGCCGTGGATCTGCCCCTCGACGATCATCGGGTTGATCCGCGGGCCGCAGTCGTCGACGGCGACGAAGCGACGCACCTTCACCTGACCGGTCCCCGGGTCGACGTCGACGACGCAGACGTAGGCGCCGAAGGGGTAGGTCAGGTTGGGCGGGTCGTAGACGACCGAGGCGTCGAGGTGCCCCTCGACCCCCTCGGGCAGTTCCACCGTGCCGTGGGCGAGCATCGCGATCTCCTGGATCGTCTTGCCCTGCCCGGGGTCGCCCTTGACCTGCCAGCGGCCCAGCGTCCACTCGAGGTCGTCGGGGCTGATCTCCAGCGCGGCCGCGGCGACGATCTTGGCCTTCTCGCGGACCCGCTGCGAGACGACTGCCGCCGCCGCGCCTGACACGGGGGTGGACCGGGACCCGTACGTCCCCAGACCGAACGGCGTGTTGTCGGTGTCGCCGTGGATGACCTCCACGTCCTCGGGCGGGATGCCGACCTCGTGCGCGACGATCTGGGCGAAGGTCGTCTCGTGGCCCTGGCCCTGGGTCTGCACCGACAGCCGCAGCTGGGCCTTGCCGGTCGGGTGCACGCGCAGCTCGCAGCCGTCGGCCATGCCGAGGCCGAGGATGTCCATCTGCCGTTTCGGCCCGGCGCCGACGCCCTCGGTGAAGAAGCTCAGCCCGATGCCCATCAGCTCGCCCCGGGCTCGCTTCTCGGCCTGCTCGCGGCGCAGCTCGGCGTACCCCGCCATGTCCAGAGCCAGCTGCAGCGCCCGCGGGTAGTCGCCCGAGTCGTACTCCCACCCGGTCTTGGTCGTGTACGGGAACTGCTCGGGCCGGATCAGGTTCTTCATCCGCAGCTCGGCCGGGTCGGCACCGAGCTCGCGGGCGAGCACGTCGACCATCCGCTCGACGAGGTACACGGCCTCGGTGACGCGGAACGAGCAGGCGTACGCGACGCCGCCCGGCGCCTTGTTGGTGTAGACGCCGGTGACCTTGCAGTGCGC
>JBOGDX010000525.1:0-2415 GCA_050743225.1 Actinomycetes bacterium
CGCTCGCCGCGTCGCCGTGCCCGAGCCGTGGGGGGTCACGAGCTGCTCGAGGACGGTTACTGGATGTTCACGTCGCCGCGATGGAACGTTTCGGCGTTGGACAGGTTGCAATCGAGGCCGCCGGAGCCGGTGAGCCAACACCTCCACAGCCGGATGCGAACCCGGTCGACGGCGGTCCCGCCCGGCATGGCGAACTGGAGCGGGCTGCTGCTTTCCCCGTTCGAGCCGGAAAAGTACACCCTCGACGACGTGGAGTAGCTTCCGTCGGTGCGGAAGTACCTGACGTCGACCCCGGTGGTGATCAGCGTCGGCGAGTCGGCATACACCTTCCCGATGATCGCGATGTACCCGGTGCCGCCGCCCCAGCAGACGACGGCGTCCCCAAGAGGCGAACCGCCCAGGTGCCAGCCGTCGCCGAAGTCGACGCTTCCGCTCTTCATTTTGAACTGATCGATGTCGGTGACGGGGACCGGGAGCGCGGCGAAGCAGCTGCGCGAGTCGTAGGCCTGAGCCGGCCCGGGGAAAAGCACCAGCGACCCGAGCGCCGCCGCCAAAGCCGCGACCAGAGCTGCCGTGCGTGACTTCGAGTTCATCGGGTCGCCCTCCCTCTGGACCATGAACATGTGGTGGTTTCATGCTCTGCGCCTACGGCCGCGCCGGTAAGGCACCCTAGGGGTGGACTACCCCCACCCTCGCCGCGTGCTCTCCGAGACTCGTGGAACGGCGCTCCGCTAGCCCCGTTTTCCGCAGTTCGTGAGCGGTGCCTGTCCCTGTTCGGGCCAAGGCGGCGAGGTCTCTAGTGGTGTGTCTCAGTTTTGGCTGACTGGTTCATGACGTGCGCGAGGGCGACCCGTCCGCGTCGGACTTTCTCGAGGATGGAGTCGGCGGTGGCGGTCCACACCAACGGCTTCGGCTGGTCGTTGGTGACGCGCAGGTAGTCCTCGATGCTGGCGATTAGGTCGGGGACGCTGGGGAAACTGCCGCGTCGGATGTTCTTGTCGGTGAGTTCACGGAAGAACCGTTCGACCAGGTTCAGCCAGCTCGACGACGTGGGGGTGAAGTGCAGGTGGAACCGCTTGTGCTTGCTCAGCCACTTCACCGTCTCGGGCTGCTTGTGGGTCTGGTAGTTGTCCAGGATCAGGTGGACCTGCAGAGTCTTGGGGACGTTGCGGTCGATGGTGCGCAGGAAGGCCAGGAACTCCTCGTGCCGGTGCTTGGGCAGGCACTGGCCGAAGACCCTTCCCGTGGCGACGTCCAGGGCAGCGAACAAGGTCGTGGTGCCGTTGCGCTTGTAGTCGTGGGTCATCGTGCCGGCCCGGCCCCTGACCATCGGCAGCGAGGGCTGGGTCCGGTCAAGGGCTTGGATCTGGCTCTTCTCGTCCATGCACAGCACCACCGCCTTGTCCGGCGGGTTGAGATAGAGCCCGACGACATCGACGAGCTTGTCCTCGAACTTCGGGTCGTTGGACAGCTTGAACGTGTCGACACGGTGCGGTTTCAGGCCGCGAGCGTCCCAGAGCCGCTGGACCGTCGCCGGACTCACCCCCGCCTTCGCGGCCATCGTGCGGCAGCTCCAGTGGGTGTGGCCCTCAGGCTTGGAGTGCAAGCTCAGCTCGACGATCTCGGCGACTTTGGCCTCGCTGATCGAGGGCTTCCGACCGCGCCCCTTGCGCACCTCCCCGAGCTTGGCCAGGCCCTCAGCAGCGAACCGTTCTCGCCAGGACCGGACCGTCGTCACCGTGACCCCGAGATCCTCAGCGATGTGACTGTTGGCCCGGCCGTCAGCGGCCATCAGCAAGGCCCTCGCCCGCTGCACCTGACGATGCGGCGACGTCTGCGACCTGGCCAGCGCCTCCAAGGCAACGCGTTGACCGTCCGTCATGTCCAGGGCAGCGGCAGGCGCTCGGGTCATCCCCGAAGGGTATCCCTGAATCAGCTAGTCAAATGCGAGACACACCACTAGGAACTCGAGGATGTGGCGCTGGGTGTGGGTGAGGCGGTCCAGGCGGATGCCGTCTGTGGTGTAGGTCAGCCCGAGGCCTTGTAAAGCGGCAAGGATGTTGCGGCCGGTCGGCTGGGCGGCACGGCCTTCGGGTAGCAGGCCGGGCAGCAGCGCGTCGGCGTCGAGCCCGCGGCGGGTCTGCGACTCGATCAGGCCGAAAAGATGAGCAGCGCGATCCCGACGATCGAGACGAGCGCGTGGATGCGGTCGTCATTGTGCAAAAAGATCGGGCGACCCGAACGGGCATACGTGCCGCTTCCATGCCATCGATCGGTGGCATGAGTGCGAGTTCGTCACATCGGCATGTGATCGAGTTCGTCACATCGGCATGATCGGGCATAACACCGCGCCCGGCACGCGGCGGTATGACGCGAGCTTTGCCATCGACAGCACCATGAGCCGACGCTCCAATC
>JBOGDX010000526.1:0-2414 GCA_050743225.1 Actinomycetes bacterium
CGCTGACCAGCACGAGCTCCTTGCGGCGGTCGACGAGGAACAGGTCACCGTCATGGTCCGCGTACGCGACATCGCCGGTGTCCCACCACCCGGCGCCGTCGGGCCCGTCGGCCCGGTCCGGCCAGTCGCCGCTGAACAGGTTGTCGCCACGTACCCAGACCTCGCCGGGGTCGCCGTCCTGGACCGCTGAGCCCGACTCGTCGAGGAGGCGGACCTCGACGCCGGGCACCGGCCGGCCCACCGAGCCCGGCTTCGGCTCGGCGGACGCGAGCGTGCTCGACACGACGGGGGCCGTCTCGGTCAGGCCGTAGCCCTCGTGCACGGTGCGGCCGGTCCGCTCGCGCACCCGCTCGATCACGGCCGGAGGCAGCGGGGATGCGCCCGAGGCCAGCAGCCGCGCGCCGCCCAACACGTCGATGCCTGGCCCGTCCGCCCAGGCGATGTACATCGGGGGCACCCCGGGGATGTTCGTGACCCCCTCGTCCCGGACGACCGCCAGGGTCTCGACGGCCTGGAACCGCTCGACCAGGACTCCGGTGGCACCCGTGGCCGCCACCATGCCGAGGCCGGCGTTGAGGCCGTAGATGTGGAACAGCGGAAGCACGAGCAGCACGACGTCGTCGCTGGTCATGGCGGGCGGGTCGAGTGCCTGGCACTGCCGGAGGTTGGCCAGCAGCGCCCGGTGGCTGAGCATCGCGCCGCGCGGCCGGCCGCTCGTGCCGGAGGTGAACATCAGGACGGCCAGGTCCTCCCCGCCTCCCACGGCGGCCCGGACCCCGGCGCCCCGACCCGCCGCCACCACAGCGTCGAACCCGGCAGGGTCGACCTGCACCCGGTGCGTGGTCGCGACCGCCTGCTCCACCACCGGTGTCGAGGCGTCGTCGCAGAGCACGACCCTGGCCTCGGCGGCCGCGAGCAGCCGGGCCACCTCGGGAGCGGTGTAACCGCTGTTCACGGGTACCGCGACCAGCCCCGCCCGCAGGATCGCGAAGTAGGCGGTGACGAACGCAGGGCTGTTGGACAGCACCAGCGCGACCCGGTCACCGGTGCGGAGGTGCAGCCCGGAGCGGAGCCCGGCCGCCGCCGCGTCGACGTCGCGGTCGAGCTCGGTCCACGTCGTCGTGCCCTTCGCTCCGGGCCCGCCGGCGACGTGCCGGAGGGCCGTGCGGTCGCCCCTCTCGGTCGCGTTGCGACGGACGAGCTCGGCGAGGTTGCCGACGTCGGGCGCTGGCACGGCCGCAGTCTGGCACACGCAATACGCTTGCCGGCCATGGCGACCCACGACCCCCACGCCGTCGAGGCCGGGCGTGCATCCGCCGCCGCGGCCGAGGTCGAGGCCGCACTTCAGGTCCCCATGGACCGCCACGCCGCAGCCTTCTTCGACGTCGACAACACGGTCATGCAGGGCGCGTCGATCTTCCACCTCGCCCGGGGCCTGTACGCCCGCGACTTCTTCACTATGCGCGACCTCGGCCGCTTCGCCTGGGCACAGACAAGGTTCCGGGTGCTCGGCCGGGAGAGCATGGACACCGTGGCGGCCGCGCAGGAGACCGCCCTGGCCTTCGCCGCCGGACACACCGTCGCCGAGCTCACCGCGATCGGCGAGGAGGTGTTCGACGAGGTGATGGCGGCGAAGGTCTGGCCGGGCACCCGGGCCCTCGCGCAGATGCATCTCGACGCCGGTCAGCGAGTCTGGCTCGTGACCGCGACACCGGTCGAGGTCGCGACGGTCATCGCCCGCCGGCTGGGCCTGACGGGCGCCCTCGGCACGGTCTCCGAGACCGTCGACGGCGTCTACACCGGCCGCCTGGTCGGGGAGATCCTGCACGGGGAGGCCAAGGCCGAGGCGGTCCGGTCGCTGGCGGAGCGAGAGGGGCTCGACCTGAACGCCTGCGCGGCCTACTCCGACTCGGCCAACGACATCCCGCTGCTGTCGCTGGTCGGCCAGCCGTGCGCGATCAACCCGGACGGCGCGCTGCGGTCGTACGCGCGGGAGAACGGTTGGCGGGTCCGCGACTACCGCACCGGCCGGAAGGCGGCGAAGGTGGGTGTCCCTACCGCCGCCGGTCTCGGTGCCGCCGCCGGTGCCGTCGCGGCCGCCCTGTCTGCACGCAAAAGGTCCCGCTGAGGACGTACGCCGCGTAGGCTGAGCCGACCGGGCGAAGCGGACAAGCCGGATTTGGTACCCGCCAGTAACAACGGGTACGGTCGAAAGCCGTCCGAGACGTTCGTCACACCGGGCGCACGGGTACAGCAGAGCGGACCGCCGACTGCGGAGGGAGGTCCCGTGCTGACGGTCGCCGTCGTCGCGCCGGTCGCCCCCGTCATCGGGCCCGGCGCCGTCGCGCCGGTTGCCCTCGCCGAGCTCCGCGCGCTGGTCGCCGCGCAGCTGGGCATCGCGCTGGCCACCGCAC
>JBOGDX010000527.1:0-2398 GCA_050743225.1 Actinomycetes bacterium
ACCCAGGTCGGGGACCGCCACCCGGGCGGCCCGTCAGGAGACCCCGGTCTCCATGCCTGTGGAGGTGGCAACGAGCCGGCGGCGACGCCGGCGGGAGCCCCCGTCGAAGCAGGAACCAGCCGGCCACGCACCCGCGTGGCGTAAGCACTGGACCGCCCCGGCCAGGGGCGCTCACGGCGAGACGAGATGGCACCGTCATCACACTCTCACCGTAAGTGGGGCATCCGGCACACTCGCGGGCGATGGACGGCGACCCCGACGACTCCGACGAACCCTCGGTGCTGGAACGCGTCACGACCTCGCGCGGCGAGCTGGTGCTGCGACGTGCCGGAAGACACCTGGAGATCGTCAGCAACGGGGTGTTCCTCATTGACACCCGCGACGGGTCGTCCGAGAAGGCCCTGGTACGCGAGGCGCTGGCCTCATATCCAGCCCCCGGCACGATCCTCATCGGCGGACTCGGAGTCGGGTTCTCACTCGTCGAGGCCGTCGGCCACAGCGACCTGGCGAGCATCGTCGTGGTCGAGCTCGAGGCCGACGTGGTGTCCTGGCACGGCTCCCACCTGGCGTACGTCACCGCCGCAGCACTGAGCGACCCGCGGGTCGAGGTCGTCGTGGGCGACGTTGTGGATCACCTGGCCGGCCACCCGAGCCGCTACGACGTGATCTGCCTGGACGTCGACAACGGGCCGGCCTGGACCGTGGCGGATTGCAACGCACGGCTGTACGGCGCCGCCGGGCTCGACCTGGTCCGGCGCGCCCTGACCCCCGGCGGGGTGCTCGGCGTCTGGAGCGCCAACCGGGTGCCGGCGTTCGAGGATCTGCTACGACGTCAGCTCGACGACGTACGCGTCGTGGAGGTTGCGGTCGGGCTACCGCGGGCGGACCCAGACGTCGTCTACCTCGCCGGCAGACGATGACGCCTGGTACCGCAGCGCACGAACGCCATGGAGAGCGGGTCAGCCCGCTGCGGCTGCCTTCATGTCACGGCGCAGCTCGGGCGGCAGGGCGAACAGCAGGCTCTCCTCGGCCGAGACGACCTCCTCGGCCTCGCCGTATCCCCGCTCGGACAGCCAGTCCAGCACCCCCCGGACCAGGATCTCCGGGACCGAAGCGCCACTCGTGACGCCGACCGTGGTGACCCCGTCGAGCCAGGCGTCGTCGAGCTCGGCCGCCTTGTCGACCAGCCTGGCGTCGGCGGCGCCGTTCTCCAAGGCGACCTCGACCAGCCGGACCGAGTTGGACGAGTTCGTGGAGCCGACCACGATCACCAGGTCGCTGCGGGCCGCGATCTCCTTCACCGCCACCTGACGGTTCTGGGTGGCGTAGCAGATGTCGTCGCTCGGCGGGTCGAGCAGTGCCGGGAACTTCTCGCGCAGCCGCTGCACCGTCGCCAACGTCTCGTCGACCGACAGCGTCGTCTGCGACAGCCAGGCCACCTTCTGCGGGTCGCGGACCCGGATGTTCGCGACGTCGTCCGGGCCGTCGACGAGGTGGATGTGGTCGGGCGCCTCACCCGAGGTACCGACGACCTCCTCGTGCCCTTCGTGACCGATGAGCAGGATGTCGAGGTCATCGGAGGCGAACCGGCGTGCCTCGTGGTGCACCTTGGTCACCAACGGACAGGTGGCATCGATCGTCTTGAGCTGCCGGCGCGCCGCCTGCTCGTGCACAACGGGTGCCACACCGTGCGCAGAGAAGATGACGGTCGCGCCCTCAGGCACCTCGTCGTTCTCCTCGACGAAGACGGCGCCGCGGTCCTGCAGGCTCTCGACCACGTGCTTGTTGTGCACGATCTGCTTGCGGACGTACACCGGCGGGCCGTAGGTCTCCAGCGCCTTCTCGACGGTGATGACCGCTCGGTCCACGCCGGCGCAGTACCCCCGCGGGGCAGCCAGCAGGACACGCTTCACGACGTCGGGCATGCGTCCATGGTAGGTCGGGCGGCCAGGTGGCCCGGACGCGGCGGATCACCTGCCCCAGTAGCGTGCATCGCGTGGGGCTGGAGACGTCTGCCGAACACCCGGTGCCCGTACGACGGGTGAGCCAGCTCATGACGGAGTGGATCGGGCGGCTCGGCTGGGTCTGGGTGGAGGGCCAGGTGGCGCAGCTCACAAGGCGGCCCGGGCAGCGCACCGCCTTCCTGACCCTGCGGGACCCCAGCGTCGACATGTCGCTGACCGTGACCTGCTCGGTGGCCCTGCTCGACGGTCCGGCGGCCGGCATCACCGACGGCGCGCACGTCGTCGTGCATGCCCGCCCGCAGCTGTTCGCGGCGCGCGGCACGCTCTCCCTCGCGGCCGACCAGATTCGCCAGGTCGGCGTCGGCGAGCTGCTCGCGCAGCTGGACCGGCTCCGCCGGGTGCTGACGGCAGAGGGCCTCTTCGCGGCCGACCGG
>JBOGDX010000528.1:0-2386 GCA_050743225.1 Actinomycetes bacterium
GCTCTGGACGTCGGGCGCGGCCGCGGCGGCCGGCGCCGCCGGGCTCGGTGTGTCGGGCTGGGAGCTGGTGGCGGCGAGCACGGTCGGCGTCCTCGTCGCGGCCTTCACGTACAGCATGGTCCCGAGCGCTGTCGGCCAGCTCGGCCTGTGGGCGGGCTCGGTCGCCCTGGTGAGCGGCCTGGTGGCCGAGATCGGCGACGAGCCGGGGTCGCCGCCATACGCACTGAGCCTGCTCGCCCTCGGCGGTGTCTGGGCGGCACTGGCTCTCACCGGGACGGTCCGCCTCCGCGAGGTCGGGCTCGCGTCCAGCGCGGCGATCGCGCTGTTCGGCGCCCAGCTGCCGGTCCTCGACGGCGACGAGCAGTGGGTCGCCTACCTGCTCACCGGCGCATTGGCGGCCGCCGGTTTCGTCGGCTACCTGGCAACCCGCAGCTGGTCCGTGCTCGCGGCCGGCGTCCTGGCGACGACCCTGGTCGTCCCGGAGGCACTGCACGACTGGACCGACGGCTCGGTCTCCGCCGCGGGGTCGATGCTGGTGGCCGGCCTCACCCTGTTGGGCGCGAGCGCCGCAGGCCTCCGGCTACGGCACGAGGTCGGCTAGCCCGCAGGTCGGTCACGCGCGGCGGCCGAAGAGACCGAGCATCCGCGTCTGCAGGTCGGCGTGCGCCGCGACCGGCACCGGCGGCGCGAAGAGACCGGTCGCCGCACGTGACTCCGCGTACTTGTCGGCCTCGGTGTGGATGCGGCGCACCAGCTCCGGGTCGAGCCGGTCGTCGGCCCCGATCCCGCGGGCGAGGTCCCAGGCGTGGACCGCCGCGTCCACGGTCATCTCCCAGATGTAGTCGCGTGCGCTGGTCTCGCCGTAGGACAGCGACACCGTGTGGTCCAGTGCCCCTGGCGCGACGAAGGCCGCCCGCGCAGCGTCGGACGCGGTCCGCCACGCGGCCTTCGCGTCCTCGCCCAGCGGGTCTCCGGCGAACCGGTCCCCGGCGTCAGCGGCGGTGCCACCGGAGAGCAGGTACGGCGCCCACCGGCACTCGTCGACCAGGTGCGCCACCAGTGCCCGGACGTCCCACTCCTCGCAGGGCGTGGGCGCCGACCACTGGTCGTCGCCGACCTGCGCGACGCGGCGGTCGAACTCGGAGACCGCGTGGTCGTACTGCTCCAGCAACGTGGACATCACCTCACCCTGTCACAGGGAATGCGATCGGTGTCACACATCGTGACGGCGGGAGCGAGGTCACATGTCCACGGCCACGTACTTCGTGTCGAGGTACTCCTCGATCCCCTCGGTGCCGCCCTCACGGCCGAAACCGGAGTGCTTGACCCCGCCGAACGGCGCCGCCGCATTGGACACCAGGCCCCGGTTGAGCCCGACCATCCCCGTCTGCAGCCCCTCGACGACGCGCAGCGCCCGCTTGAGGTCGTTGGTGTAGACGTACGACACGAGGCCGAACTCGGTGTCGTTGGCCTGACGCAGCGCCTCCTCCTCGGACTCGAACGTCGTGACCGGCGCGACCGGTCCGAACGCCTCTTCCCGCAGGATGCGCGCGTCCGGACCGACACCGCCGAGGACGGTCGGCGCGTAGAAGTACCCCTTCCCGTCGACCCGAGCGCCCCCGGTCAGCGGCTTCGCGCCCTTGTCGATGGCGTCGGCCACCAGGTCCTCGACGATCCCCCGCTGCTCCTCGTTGATCAGCGGCCCGACCTGCGTCCCGTCGTCGGCTCCGTGCCCCACCCGCAGCGCGCCCATGCGGTCGGCCAGCCGACGGCTGAAGTCGTCGGCCACCTCGGCGGCCACGTGAAACCGGTTCGCCGCCACGCACGACTCGCCGTTGTTGCGCATCTTCGCGACAAGCGCACCGTCGACTGCCGCGTCGAGGTCAGCGTCGGCGAAGACCAGGAACGGTGCGTTGCCACCCAGCTCCATCGACATCCGCTGCAGGTTCGCGGCCGACTGCTCGATGAGCCGCTGACCCACCTCGGTCGAGCCGGTGAAGGAGACCTTGCGGAGTCGGTCGTCGGCCATCAGCGGGCCGACGGTGCGTCCTGCCGACGTCGAGGGCACGACGTTGAGGACGCCGGCCGGAAGTCCCGCCTCGGTCATCAGCTCGGCGACCCGCATAGTGGTCAGTGGCGTGAGCTGCGCCGGCTTCACGACCATGGTGCAGCCGGCGGCCACGGCGGGGCCGACCTTGCGGGTGGCCATGGCCAGTGGAAAGTTCCACGGCGTGATCAGCAGGCACGGGCCGACCGGCTGCTTCATCGTCAGCAGCCGCTCCGGTGTCGCCGGCGCGCGGGAGAACCGCCCCTCGATGCGCACCGCCTCCTCCGAGAACCAGCGGAAGAACTCCGCTCCATAGAGCACCTCCGCTTTCGACTCGGT
>JBOGDX010000529.1:0-2366 GCA_050743225.1 Actinomycetes bacterium
GCACCCGCCCCCATCAGCGGCACCGGCTCCTCCGGCGTGGCCAGGCCGGCCGGCGAGCCGGGCGTCAGGCCGGGCGTGACACCGGCGAACCTGCGGTCGCGGCCTCGCGAGCCGACCAGCCACAGCACCGCTGCCAGGCCGGGAACGAGCGCCAGCGCAGCCAGCGTTCCGGTCAACGGGCTTGGTGTGAGGGACCGGCGCAGCGTCCAGCGCTCCTCGAGCACCGGCCCGGTGCTGCTCACCGCGCCGGGCGGCAGCGCGGCCACCACGGTCAGCGCCGAGTAGGGCTCGAGGCTGTGGCCGAACTCCACGGAGGTCGGTGACAGCACGCGCTGGTCGGAGCACGGCAACGTGCTGCCCGTCGGGCCGCCGAAGCAGGTGTGCGCCCCGATGTCCCCGGGCGCCTCGACCCTGGCCCGTGCGGTGCCGATCGGCACGTCCCAGTCGGCGCCGACGGCGTTCCAGTACAGCTCCACGTGGGTGGGGAAGTCGTTGAGTGCCCCGTCGACCCGGTAGCTCAGCTCGTACACATGCCGGCCGGTCACCGTTCGGTCCGGGTGGCCGATGCGGTAGGTCGCGACACCCCCGCTCTCGCTCTCCTCGAGATCGGTCGGGGCACCGGACGGGCTGCTCACCCGGAAGTCGTCGATCCGGTAGACCCGGTCGTTGTCGTTGTCGTAGGGCACTCGGACCGGCATGGTGCGGAAGATGCCGTGCCGGTGGTTGGTGCCGAAGTCATAGGCGATGCTCTCGCGCACGTCCAGCGTTCCGTCGCGCTCGACGGTCAGGACCACGTCGTACGACGTGATGCGCTCCCCGTCGGCGGCCGTCGCCGGGGCCGCCGCGAGCAGGATCGCAGCCACGACGGCGAGCAGCACCGCCCCGCGACGGAGCACGCGGGTCAGTCCTTGCCGCTGCTGCGTCGGGAGAGCGCGCGCTCGGTCTCGCGCTTCGACTGCTTCTCGGCGAGCGCCTGGCGCTTGTCGTAGGTGCGCTTGCCCCGTGCCAGCGCGATCTCGACCTTGGCCTTGCCGTCCTTGAAGTACAGCGCGAGCGGCACCATCGTGACACCGCCCTCCTTGGTCTTGCCGATCAGCCGCTCGATCTCCTGCCGGTGCAGCAACAGCTTGCGGTCGCGCCGCGGCTCGTGGTTGGTCCAGGTGCCCTCGGTGTACTCCGGGATGTGCACGTTCGACAGCCATGCCTCGCCGTCGCGGATGTGCGCGAAGCCGTCGACGAGAGTCGCGTGGCCGGCCCGCAGTGACTTGACCTCCGTACCGGTGAGGACGAGCCCTGCCTCGTAGACGTCGTCGATGTGGTAGTCGTGTCGGGCCTTGCGGTTCTGTGCCACGAGCTTGCGTCCCTGCTCCTTGGGCATCAGCCGCGACCTGAGCCGTCGACGGCCGCGACCAGTCCGGTGAGCACGTCGATCGCCCGGCGCTCTGCCACCTCGGGTGCCTCACCGGGCGGCACCACCACATCGGGCTCCACCCCGACGCCGTCAAGGCTGCGCCCCGCGGGGGTGAGGTAGCGGCCGACCGTCAGCTCGAGCGCGGACCCGTCGGAGAGGGTCGACGGCTCCTGCACGGATCCCTTGCCGTACGTCCGCGTGCCCACGACGACCGCACGGTTGCGGTCCTGCAGCGCCGCCGCGACCACCTCGGCAGCGCTGGCCGTCGACGCGTCGACCAGGACCACCAGCGGGGTGGCCACGTCTCCCCCGGCGAACGCGTCGAGGGTCTCCTCCGGCCTGCCCCGACGCTCGTAGCTCACCACGGGGCCGCCGTCGAGGAAGGCCGACGCGACCGACACGGCCTCGTCGAGCAGGCCGCCGGGGTTGTCGCGCAGGTCGAGGATCACGCCGCCGGCCGGCTCCTCGTGGCGGCCGGCGTCGAGGGCGCGGGCCACGTCTGCGCCCACACCGCGGCTGAAGGCGGTGACCGTGAGCCGGGCGATGTTGCCGCGGAGGCGCTGCACAGACACGTCGGCGGTGGTGAACGTGGCGCGGGTCAGGGTGACCGTGCGGGTCGCGGAGCCGCGACGGACGGCCACGCGAACCGTCGAGTCCGCGGGGCCGCGCAGCAGTCCGGCGACCGTGGGCACATCGGAAGCGGTCACGTCGCGACTGCCGACGCGCAGCAGCACGTCACCGGTGCGCACCCCCGCCCGCTCCGCCGGGGAGCCGGGCTGGACACTACCGACCTCGACCCCGTCGCGGGCGCCGCCCGAGCTGCCGCGCAGCCACAGCCCAACACCGGAGTACTGCCCCTCTAGCGCCGCGCGAAACGACGCGAACTCGGAGCGCCCGTAGTACGTGGACCAGCGGTCACCGAGCGCTCGCTGCATTCCCTCGACGGCGGCTCGCT
>JBOGDX010000530.1:0-2361 GCA_050743225.1 Actinomycetes bacterium
GGTCGAGCCGCGGGTGCTGGCGGCGGTGTCGGGCGACCCCGCGCTCGCGGCGGCGACGGCCGACCCCGACCTCTACGCGCCGGTTGCCGCCAGGCTGGGCTGCGACCGGCCGACCGCGAAGGTGGCCGTGCTGGCCGCGATGTACGGCCAGACGTCGGGCACCGCCGGCGAGGCGCTGCGCGGGCTGGAGCGCGCGTACCCGGTCGCGATGGACTACTTGCGGTCGGCCGACGAGCGGGGCCGTGCGGGCGAGGACGTCCGGACGTACGGCGGTCGGCTGGTGCGGATGTGGCAGCTGGAGCGCCCCGACCCGCCGGCGGTTGCCGCGAGAGGGCGCTTCGCCCGCAACGCCGTGGTCCAGGGCGCGGCGGCCGAGCTGTTCAAGATGTGGGCGGTCTCGGTCCGGGCCGCGCTGCCACCCGGCGCCGAGGTGGTGCTCTGCCTGCACGACGAGTTGCTGGTCCATGCGCCGGCGGAGGCTGCCGACGACGTGGTCGCGCTCCTGAGCGAGGCCCTGGCCCTGACGGCTGCGCGGTGGGCCGCGGGCAGCGGGGTGCGGCTGGTCGCCGACGTGTCCGTGGTCGCCCGGTGGTCGGACGCCAAGGGCTGACATCTGTGTCTTGTGGTCGTGCATCGCAGGCGAGCACAGTCGAGACGAATGAGGGTCGAATGCTTGTCCGCGCTGACTGCGACGCTCGGACGGACCCGCCGCGCCATCGGGGCCCTTCTCCTCGCCTCGCGGCAAGTGGTCGACCGAGTCTCGGTCGAAGGAGGAGCCATGCACTCCAGGGTTGTTGGGCGCGGCTTGCGCATCCCAGGCGCCTGCGTCCTTGTCTTCTTGGTGGCGGGCAGTGTCGCCTATGCGAACATCCCCCCACTCCACCACGGGTGTCATCTCGGGTTGCTACGGCAAGCAGTCCGGCAGCCTCCGGGTGATCGACGCCGAGGCAGGCAGAACCTGCAACAACTCCGAACTTCCAATCACATGGAGCCAGGCCGGTCCCCAGGGCCTGAAGGGTGACACCGGCCAGCAGGGCGCGAAGGGCGACCCCGGGCCGCAGGGACTGCAGGGGATCCCGGGCGAGAAGGGTGACCCCGGAACCAAGGGCGACCCCGGCCCCCAAGGCGACCCCGGGCCGCAGGGTCCGCCGGGGCCCGCCGGAGGCGGCGTCTTCCCGATGCCGGGCTTGTCCACGTCCACCGTCGTCGCAGCCGGGGCTTCCGGCTCCCACTTCAACTCCTGCCCCGACGGCCAGTACCTGCTGGAAGGCGGGTACCACCTACGCGTCGAGCAGGACCCGTCGCTCGCCATCCCGCCGTTCGTCCTCGTGACCGCCGAGGGTCCCACGTTCAGCGGTGGAGGAAACTTCCCGGAGGGTTACTTCGTCCGGGTGCAGAACGGCTCGCCGTTGGCCATCCGCCTGCAAGTCGACCGAACCTGCGCACTGATGCCGTGACCTGATGGCCGGCACGACCGAGCCGGCCGTCGCTAAGGGTTACCAGCCCGGGCACGCATCGCCGGCGTGCCCGAGCCGCCACGCGTCGGCAACCCGGGCAAACGGACGCAACAGTCGCGACGTTGCACGGCAGCCCGCCAGATCGATCAGACGGTCTCCAGCGTCTGGCCGCGGGCGGCCAGCTTCTCCTTGTGCTTGTCGCGCTTCTCCTCGAACCGGCCCGCGGCCTCGTCGAGCTTCCGCAGCACCTCGACAAGCTCCTCCCGCGCCTGCTCGCCTTCCGCGTCGAGCCCCTCGACGTCGAACACGCCCCACGCCCGCAGCACCGGCGAGAGCACCTCGTCATGGTGGATGCGCAGGTCGTAGATCCCGGCCAGCGCGATCTGCACCGACTTGCGGGTGAAGTCCTCGATCGTGCTACCGGGCATCTCGAAGGTCTTCACGACCTCCGTGATGGCCCGCATGGTCTGGCTGGGGGCGACCTTGAGAGCGCTGTCGAGCAGGTTCCGGTAGAAGAGCATGTGGAGGTTCTCGTCCAGCGCGATGCGGGCGAGCAGCTGGTCCGCGACCGGGTCGCGGGTGATCTTGCCGGTGTTGCGGTGCGAGATCCGCGTGGCCAGCTCCTGGAACGAGACGTACGCCAGCGAGCGCAGCAGGTCGTCGTGGTTCGCCGACTCGAAGCCGGCGCCCATGTGCGTCATCCGGGCCCGCTCGAGGGCGATCGGGTCCACCGCACGCGTCACGAGCAGGTAGTCCCGGATGGCGATGGCGTGGCGGCCCTCCTCCGCGGTCCACTGGTGCACCCAGGTGCCCCACGCCCCGTCGCGGCCGAACACCGTGGCGATCTCGTGGTGGTAGCTCGGGAGGTTGTCCTCGGTGAGCAGGTTCACGATCAGGCTGGTTC
>JBOGDX010000531.1:0-2354 GCA_050743225.1 Actinomycetes bacterium
GCTCCAGATCGTGGACGCGAGCACGAAAGCTCCGCTCAGGCGACGGTCGCGATAAGCCCGACCTCTCACAGTGGTAGGCAGGGCTCCGCCGAAGTGTCGTGATGTCCGGTTGATGTGGTAAGTGAAGAAGCAGGCACGGTTTCCGGGATCATGCGGTTCCCACAACCTATGACCCTGGTGGAAGCCCGTGCCTGCCGCCGCATCATCGTTGATCCGACCCGTCCTGGCACAACCATCCGCGGTCGCGTCACTGCACCCGGTCGAGTGTCCTGACCTGCTGCAACGCCTGGCCCAGGTACCCGACCCTCGCGACCGTCGAGGCCTGCGCCACCCGTTGGCCGGCGTGCTCGCGCTGGCGACCGCGGCGGTCCTGACCGGTGCCCGGTCGCTGGCCGCGATCACCGAGTGGGCGGCTGACGCCCCGCCGCTGGTGCTGGCCGCGCTCGGCGTGCGACGTGATCCCCTTACCGGCGAGCATCGCGTCCCCGGCGAGACCACCCTGCGGCGCGTGCTGACCACGATCGATGGGGACGCGCTGGACGCAGCGGTCACCGCCTGGCTGGCCGACCGGCTGCCGGCGCCCGGCCCACACCAGCCACGCGCGATCGCCGTGGACGGCAAGACCCTGCGTGGCGCCACCCAGCCCGGCGGCCGACCAGTCCACCTCCTCGCCGCGCTGGACCACGCCACCGGCGCGGTGCTCGCCCAACACCAGGTGGACGGCGCCCCCGAGGAGGTCACCGGCTTCCAACCACTGCTGGCCGGCCTGGACCTGACCGGCGTGACCGTCACCGCCGACGCGCTGCACACCAAACGTGACGCCGCCAAGTTCCTGGTGACCGACACACACGCCCACTACCTGCTCACCGTCAAGGCCAACCAGCCCACCCTGCACGCCCAGCTTCGCCAGCTGCCTTGGCAGGACGTCCCGGTGCTGCACCGCAGTCGCGACCGCGGCCATGGCCGGGTCGAGACCCGCAGCCTCAAGGTCGTCACCGTGGCTGGCCTTGGCTTCCCGCACGCACGCCAGGCCGTGCAGCTCACTCGCCGCGTCCGCGACCTCCACCGCCGCCGCTGGCGCACCGTCGTCGTCTACGCGGTCACCGACCTGACCTTCACCCAGGCCAGCCCCGCGCAGCTGGCCGACCTGCTCCGTGGGCACTGGACGATCGAGAACACCCTGCACTGGGTCCGCGACGTGACCTTCACCGAGGACGCCTCCCGGGTGCGGACCGGGACCGCACCCCGCGCCATGGCCACCCTGCGCAACCTCGCGATCGGCGCGCTACGCCTGGCCGGGATCACCAACATCGCTGCCGGGCTCCGACATATCGGCCGTGACCCCGCCCGGCCCCTCACCCTGCTCGGCATCCAATGCTCATGAACCGGACATCACGACACTTCGGCGGAGCCCTGCTCCGAGAGGGTGACGCGGGCGCATCCTGCCCGGTCCTACGCTACGGCCCGAGGGTGCGTCGGCGTCGGGAGGCGGCATGGTCGACATCGGGCCGGTCGAGTACGTGCTCATCGGGTTCCCGGGCAACCGGTTCAAGGGCGAGATCGTCCCGGCCCTCAAGGAGCTGGTCGACGCTGGGACGATCCGGATCATCGACCTCGCGTTCGTCATGAAGGACGCCGACGGCGCGGTGGTTACGGCCGAGATGGCCGATCTCGACTCGGAGGTGTTCAAGGCGTTCGACGCGCTCTCCCCGGAGACGATGGGGCTCCTCAACGAGGAGGACCTGGCGGCCGCGGGCGAGGAGCTCGACCCCAACTCATCGGCGGCGCTGCTCGTCTGGGAGGACGCCTGGGCCACGAAGCTCCGTGACGCCATCCTGAACGCTGGCGGCGAGCTGCTCGACCTCGAACGGATCCCGGGCGAGGTCGTCGAGGCGGCCGTCGAGTTCGCGAACGCCAACGAATAGCCGAAAGGAGACAAACCATGATGAGGCGCAGAGGACCCGGATTGGTCGGGATGGCGGCGAGGACGGCCGTCGTCGCGGGCACCGCGACCGCGGTATCGGGGCGCGTCGCTCGCAGGCAGCAGCAGAAGTACGCGGGGCAGGACGCCGCGTACGTGGAACAGCAGTCGGCCGCGGCTCAGCAGGGCGCGTACGAGGCCGCCGCTCCGGTCCCGGAAGACGCGACCTCCCAGATCGAGAAGCTCGCTCAGCTTCACGCGTCTGGCGCGTTGACGGACGAGGAGTTCGCGGCCGCGAAGGCCAAGGCCTTGGGTATCTGATCACCTGGTCTCGAGGGGAGGTGCTTTCGCCGAACCAGGCCGCACGCGCACGTCGACCCGAAGGAGGCCCGCATGTCTCATCAAGCCCATGTCCGCCGGGTAGGTCCTGCGT
>JBOGDX010000532.1:0-2351 GCA_050743225.1 Actinomycetes bacterium
GCGCAGGTGAGGGCGCCGCCGTCGTGACCGAGCAGCGCCTCCGCGACGCGCACCGCTTCCTCGCCCGGTCGCGCGACGTCGGGCAGCGACCGGTAGACGGCCCGGGCCTTCTGCGGGTCGGCCGTGACCTCGGGCTCGGGGTCCAGGCTCGCCGCGACCGCGGCCGCGACCCCGTTGGGCGTGGCGCCGATGCGAGTGCCGACACCTGCCACGGTGGTCGCCGTCATGGCCTGCTCGGCCGACCACTCGAGGGTGGTGTCGCCGACGGTGAGGGTGCACGGCGGCGCGTCGGCGATGCCGAGGACGGTCCCCAGGGGCGTACGCAGGACAAGGACCGTGGCCAGCGTCACGACGAGGGCCGTGACCCCCAGGGTGACGGTGAGCCGACCCCGTCGGGTCAACCGCATCCCGAGCCGTCAGTCGTTCGCGTGCAGCGCCGCGTTCAGGGCACCCCAAGTTCCCTGCCGGGCAACCACCTCGACCGCGCCGGTGACGCTGTTGCGCCGGAAGAGCAAGCTGTCCCGACCGGAGAGGTCGCGAGCCTTGACGAGCGAGCCGTCCTGCAGCGTGACCTTGGTGCCGGCGGTCACGTAGCACCCCGCCTCGACGACGCAGTCGTCGCCGAGGGAGATCCCGATCCCGGCGTTGGCCCCGACGAGGCACCGCTCGCCGACCGAGACGACTTCGGTGCCACCCCCGGACAGCGTGCCCATGATCGACGCCCCGCCCCCGATGTCGGAGCCGTCGCCGACGACGACCCCGGCGCTGATGCGCCCCTCGACCATCGAGGTCCCGAGGGTGCCGGCGTTGAAGTTGACGAACCCCTCGTGCATGACCGTTGTGCCGGTCGCGAGGTGCGCGCCGAGCCGCACGCGGTCGGCGTCGGCGATGCGGACACCGGGTGGCAGCACGTAGTCGACCATCCGCGGGAACTTGTCCACGCCGAGCACCTGCACCGGGCCGGACGCGAGCAGCCTGGCCCGGGTCGTCTCGAACCCCTCGGGGTGGCAGGGCCCTTCCGTCGTCCACACCACGTTGGCCAGCACCCCGAAGATGCCGGTGACGTCGACGGAGTTCGGCCGGACCAGCCGGTGCGAGAGCAGGTGCAGGCGCAGGTAGGCGTCGGGCGCGTCCGCCGGTGGCCTGCCCAGGTCGATCTCGGTCCGGACGATCTCCGTGCGGACGCCGCGGCGGTCGTCCTTCCGGACCAGCGCGGCCATCTCCCCGGGGACCTTGCCCGCTCTGTCGGTGCCGAGGTGGGGCTCCGGGAACCAGGTGTCCAGCACCGTCCCCGACTCGTGCACGGTGGCGAGGCCGACGCCCCAGGCCTGGTGGTCGCTCATGGGCGTCAGCCTGCCAGCCGGGTGTGCAGTCAGCGCCTCCGGGCCAGCACCGCTACCCGACCCGCTTCTCCGGAGGCCCAGCACGAGCTGCGGGCGCACTCGACGCTGTCCAGGCTGCCGGTGTCGAAGACGGTCCAGCTGCGTCCGCCGTCCCAGCTCACGTCCGATCCGGTCGGTCCGACCGCGACCGCGCCGTGCCCGCGGCGCAACCACGTCGAGCCGGAGCGGTAGCCGCCGACGCCGTCCTCCGACGCGGTCCAGGAGGTCCCGCCGTCCCGGCTCCAGGCCGCGGCGTCCGCGCCGTTGTCCGGGGCGTCGAACGCGCCGCCGACGGCGATGCCGTTGTTGGGCGTTCGGAACGCCAGGCTGTAGACGCCCGCGGTCGGCCCGGTGCGCAACGGGGTCGCCGACGCGGTCCAGGTCAGGCCGCGGTCCTGGGTGTGGAGCACCCGGGCCGGGCTGGCGCCGCCGGTGGCGATCCAGGCGTGCCGGGCCCCGAAGGTGACCAGGCAGGTGCCGCTGGCGGCGAAGGCGAACTCGCCGTCCAGCGCCGGTGGCATCCCCTCCGGGTCGACCTGCGACCAGGTCCGGCCGCCATCGCTGGTGCGCTGCAGCCGGAACTTCCCGTCCACGGGGTCGCTGAGGGCGAGCCCGTTGCGACGGTCCCAGAAGCCGAGGCAGTCGTAGAACGCCGTCTCCTCGGCGTTGACGAACGTCGTCTGCCAGGTCTGCCCGCCGTCGGCGGTCCGGTAGATCCGGGAGTCCGCCCCCGTTCCGATCGAGAGGATCACGGCGTGCCAGGCATCCCAGGCCTCGATGTCGCGGAACTGCAGCGTGCTGGTGTCGAACCCGTCGACGGTGCCGGGCGAGACGTCGCTCCAGGTCCGGCCGCCGTCGACCGTGCGCAGGACGGTGCCGGTCGTTCCGCTCACCCACGCGACCCGCCGGCCCACCGGCGCCAGCCCGCGGAAGCGCTCGGTCGTCCCGGTCGGCCGGTCCGACCACGCG
>JBOGDX010000533.1:0-2350 GCA_050743225.1 Actinomycetes bacterium
GCACCGAGCAGGGGTGAGCCCGCCCACGACCCCTCGGCCCAGGTGGCGCCACCGAGGTCCGACCCCGGTTCCCCGACGGGCCTGCCGAAGATGTCCTGCTCGCCGCTGAGCTCGACGCCGTTCTTCTTGACCTTGAACCTGCCGCGCGCCAGGTCCAGCGATCCGCCGCCGGTGTGCACCTTCGCGGCCGTGACCGACCTGCTGTTTGTCCCGTAGGCAGCTGCCAGGTCGAGCGAGCCGGCGCCCTGGGCGTCGGTGGACGTGTTCGGCACGGCCCGGGCGGACCGGCGGAGCACGTCCTTGACCTGGTCGGGTGTCAGGCCCGGCCGCTGCGAGAGCAGCAGCGCGGCGGCGCCGGAGACGACCGCGGCCGACTGCGAGGTGCCGCTGCCCTTGAAGAACCGCTCACCGATGGCCGCGGAGTCCGCGTACCGGGCGTCGACGAAGCTGCCCTTCGCGCGCAGGCTCACGACCGACACACCCGGCGCCACGAGGTCCGGCGCCCTCTTGCCCTCGGCCTCGTTGCCGCGCTGCGAGAAGGCCGGGACGGTGTCGTCGGCGCGGTCCATCGTCCCGCGCGTGTTGACCGCGCCGACCGCGAGGACAGCAGGGCTGTACGCCGGGTTCGACAGCCCGCTCCGGGTCCCGTCGCCGTTGCCGGCGGACACGACCACGACGATGCCCTTGCTCCAGGCCACCTCCGCGGCATGCGCCAACGGGTCGAGCCGGTAGTCCTGGCTCGAGTCCGTCCCGAAGGACAGGTTCAGGACGCGGATGTTCAGCCCCGGGTCCTTGGCGTGGGTCACGACCCAGTCGATCGCCGCCAGGACCTGCGAGACGTCGGTGTTGCCCTGGGCGTCAGCGAGCTTGATGCTCACGATCCGCGAGCCCGGCGCCATGCCGAGGAACTTGGTGTTCTCGGTGGCGTAGGTCCACGGACCGGTGCCGGCGTCGCGGCCCGCGATGATCCCGGCCATGTGCGTGCCGTGGCCGAAGGTGTCGAGGTGTCGCAGGTTTGGCACCTGCGACTCGAGGGACAGGTCGGGGCCGATGACCAGCTTGTTGGCCGTCGTCAGGCCCTCGACGGGCAGCAGGCCCGAGTCGAGCAGCGCCACGTCCACGCCCTGGCCGCTGTGGCCGTTCCGCCAGTACGTCGTGGCGCCGGTCAGCCGCGCGACGTTGGTCATGTCGCCGTCCTCGCCGGTGGGACCGTAGCCGGCACCCTGCAGCTGTACCTGGCTGTCCGGGGTCACGGCGCGGACGCCGGACACCGAGCGGAGGCGGTTGGCTGTGCTGCTTGGGACATCCACGACCAGGGTCCCGATCGAGCGCTGCGCGGCGACCACAAGGCCGCCCAGCTCCACGGCGCGCTGCCCCACGGCGAGGACCTGATCGTCGTTGCTCTCGACGATCATCCGGACGGTGGGGTCGGGGCGCTGCGCGTCAGCGGCAGCGACGGTGGTGAGGGGTTCCCCGGTGGACGGCGCCAGGAGCAGCCCGCCGACGGCGAGCGCCGCCGCGGCGCTCGCGCGCCAGCCCATCGCTCGGTCGAGCCGATGCGGTTTCACTGGGTAGCCCCCCACGATCAGTACCGTTGCCTGCACAGATCGTGACTATCCCTTTACCTGTTACCCAAGGTCACCTGCCAAGCACGCATTGCACACGATCGGGCTAACAGATCGCCCGATCCCTGACCGAAAGGCTGACCCAGCGCTGCTCGGCGAGCCATTGCGATGGAGGGTGCCGTCAGCACGCGTCGAGGGTGCTTCAGCAGTCCTGGGGACGCCTCAGGAGTCGTGCGGGCCTGCTGAAGCGTCCGCCGGCCTGCCATACGTGGTCGACTGGGGGCTCGCCGCCGGGGGGGTCCCGCCGTCGTCGCCGCCGACCGGGACCACCGTGATGTTGCGGTGGACCGACCGGAGCAGCAGCTGCGCGACGTCGAGGACCTCGACCTCCTCGCGGGCCGCGCCCTCCTGCTTCTTCGTCGTCACGGCGTCACCGAGCATCACCAGGCAGAACGGGCAGGCGGTCGACACGACGTCCGGGTCGAGCGCCAGCGCCTCGTCGACCCGCTCGACGTTGACCCGCTTGCCGATCCGCTCCTCCATCCACATCCGCGCCCCGCCCGCGCCGCAGCAGAAGCCGCGCTCCTTGCACCGGTGCATCTCCTCGGTGCGCAGCTGGGGGACGGTCGACAGGATTTCCCGAGGTGGCGTGTAGACCTTGTTGTGCCGGCCGAGGTAGCAGGGGTCGTGGTAGGTCACCAGCTGGTCGATCGGGCTGACCGGGGTGAGGCGGCCCTCCTCGACCAGCCGGGAGAGCAGCTGGGTGTGGTGGACCACCTCGTAGG
>JBOGDX010000534.1:0-2346 GCA_050743225.1 Actinomycetes bacterium
CCCTCGTGCCGGAGGACTACGTGCGCACCGCGGTCGAGACGCTGGAGCGCACCGGTGCGGACAACGTCGGCGGCGTCATGGCGGCGGAGGGAGTGACCGACTTCCAGCGCGCCGTCGCACGTGCGATGACCAGCTCGCTGGGTGTGGGGCAGGCCAGCTTCCACGTCGGTGGCGAGGAGGGCCCGGCGCCCACGGTCTACCTCGGCGCGTTCCGCCGGTCGGTGCTCGACCGCCTCGGCGGCTACGACGAGACCTTCCTCCGCGCCCAGGACTGGGAGCTCAACCACCGCATCCGCGAGAGCGGTGGAGTCGTCTGGTTCACGCCGCGGATGACCGTGACCTACCGGCCGCGGTCCACGCTGCGGTCGCTCGCGAAGCAGTACGCCGGGTACGGCCGCTGGCGCCGGGTCGTCATGCGCGAGCACTCGGGCACGGCGAACGCCCGGTACCTGGCGCCACCGGCCGCGGTCCTGTCGGTGGGCGCGGGAACCGTGCTGGGTCTCACCGTGTGGCGACCCGCACTGCTCGCACCGGCGGGATACGCGGCGGCGGTCGTCGCCGGGTCGGCCGTCGTGGGTCGCGATCTGCCCCTCCGGGCGAAGGCATGGCTGCCGGTCGTATTGGCGACGATGCACGGGGCCTGGGGGGTCGGTTTCCTGTCCAGCCCGCGGTCCCTATGGGCGCGCTCCCCCGGGTCCTAGCCGTCCCCGGACAGGAGCACCGTGAGGTCGCCCACCGGGCCGAGGTGACCGAGCTTGTCAGGGTTCACCTGGTTGTGGACCGAGACCACCCGGCCGCCGCGCACACCCAGCGCCAGTACGCCCAGCAGGTCGCCCTCCGGGGAGAACACCTCGGCGCCGGGATGGCCGTTGACCCGCACCCGCTGCAGCCGGAAGCCGTGGCGGCTGGCCTGCCGGACCAGGCCTAGCAGGAACCTGCCGACCTGCACCGGCCCGCGGACCGGTGTGCGGGCCGCCGGTGCCTTGCCGCCGCCGTCGCCGTAGAGCTCCACGTCGTCGGCCAGCGTCGCCTCGAGACCGGTCAGGTCGCCCTCGCGCACGGCGGTGAAGAAGGCCTCGGCCAGCCGGTCCCGTTCGACCGCCGACGGTTCGAGGCGGCACCGGTCGTCCTCGAGGCGCCGGCGAGCGCGGTGCAACAGCTGGCGACAGTTCGCCTCGTTCTTGCCGACCACGGCCGCGATGTCGGCGTACCCGTAGTCGAAGACCTCGCGTAGCAGGAACACAGCCCGCTCCACCGGTGACAGGGTCTCCAGGACCACGAGGAACGCGACCGACACGGTCTCGTCCATCTCGACGCGCCAGGCGGGGTCGGCGTCCTCGGCGGTCTCCACCAGCGGCTCCGGCAGCCACGGTCCGACGTAGTGCTCGCGGCGGCGCCTGGCCGAGCGCAGCGTGTCGATCGCCAGCCGGGTGGTGACCGTCGTGGCGTAGGCCTCACGGGATCGAATGTCCTCCGGCGCGCTCGTGTGCATCCGCAGGAACGCATCCTGGACGACGTCCTCCGCCTCCGCCACGCTGCCGAGCATCCGGTAGGCGATCGAGAACATCAGCGGACGGAGGTCGTCGAGCGCAACCGCCTGCTCCGTCATGTCCCGATGCAACCACGTGCGCATGTCACAGCCGGTGCGGGTCGATCGTCGGGGGGAGACGAAGGAGGACTGACATGAGGATCTTTGTTGCGGGAGCGACCGGCGTCATCGGGCGTCGGCTGGTTCCGATGCTCCTGGAGGCGGGCCACCAGGTGGTGGGGACGACCCGGACACGGCAACGGCTCGGCGCGCTGGAGGCGTCGGGTGCCGAACCAGTGCTGATGGACGGGCTGGACGGCGACTCCGTCCGGCGTGCCGTGGGCGACGCCAAGCCCGACGTGGTCATCCACCAGCTCACCGCGCTGAACAACGTCGGCAACTTGCGAAAGTTCGACGCCGAGTTCGCGGCGACCAACCGGCTCAGGACGTCCGGCACCGACCACCTGCTGGCAGCGGCCGTTGCGGCGGGCGCTTCTCGATTCGTCGCGCAGAGCTACACCGGCTGGCCCAACGCCCGCGCCGGCGCGTCGGCCAAGACCGAGGAGGACCCGCTGGACCCCAGTCCCGCGCCGGCGGCGAGCCGCACTCTGGCCGCGATCCGCCACGTCGAGGAGACCGTCCCGGCCACCGACCGGCTCGACGGCATCGTGCTGCGCTACGGCACCTTCTACGGTCCCGGGACCAGCCTCGGGGTCGGCGGCGAGATCCTCGAGATGGTGCGACGCCGACGCATGCCGGTCGTCGCAGGAGGAGGAGGCATCTGGTCGTTCGTGCACATCGACGACGCAGCCCGGGCC
>JBOGDX010000535.1:0-2345 GCA_050743225.1 Actinomycetes bacterium
GTGGCACGTGCGCCGGTTCCGTCCCGCTCCGGTCGGGCTGCCGCTGATCGTCCCGGGCTGCGCGGGCCTCACCCACGTCGACGACGAGCCGCGGGTCGCGCTGGCCGCGGTCCTCATGACCCGGGCTGGCCCGCTGACCGCCGTGACGGCACACGTGACGTTCGTGCCGGGCTGGAACGTGGCCCAGCTGCGGGAGGTCGTGCGGTGGGCGGGGACGCTGCCGGGTCCGCGGGTCCTGCTCGGTGACTGCAACCTGCCCGGCCCGGTCGCCCGGCTTACCACCGGGTGGTCGCAAGCGGCGCGGGTGGCGACGTACCCGTCGTGGCGTCCTCGCGTGCAGCTCGACCACGTGCTCCTGGACGGGGTGTCGGCGGTGGCCGGAAGCGGCCGTGCGCTACGGCTGCCGGTGAGCGACCACCTCGGTGTCGTGGCGGACCTGCAGGGTCACTGGTAGGAGACCATCCGCGGCCGCGGCCGGCGGGCCATCGTTCGCTCGGGCGTGAACGTCGGATGGTCCTCGTCGTAGAAGTTCTTCCAGCCCAGCGGCACGCCGGCAGGCCGGGCCGCCTTGACCGCCGACCAGGTGGCGCGCTTCTGCCCCGCAGACCCCTGGCCGTCCATGTGGACAAGAACCGCGACCTCGGGACGTTCGGTACGCAGACGGTGCATCCGCCGGACCATCGACAGCCGGAACTGATGCACCACGAACAACTTCTGCGGCAGGTCGTGGTCGCGGGCGAGACCGGCGAGCCAGCCCGAGACGGCGTTGAGCTCGGTCGCGTCGATGTGCCCGATCTGCTCGAGCGGCTTCTGGCCTGGCGCCAGCTTCCACTCCGGGTCCACGGCGAGGCCGACGTGCGGCTGGAGGAGCAGGCGGCGGTAGCGCTTCGCCTGCTCGAGCGCGTGGGCACGGCCGGGCTGGAGATCCAGGACGACGTACATGCCGTTGCGAGCGGCGGCCCGCACCCAGGGGAGGAGCTCGCGGACGGACGCCTCGCCGGAGTAGTCGCCGTCCGTGCCCGGCGATCGCTGGGCGACGGTCGCGATGAGCTCGAACGCGGGCACGACCGGGACCGTGCTCAGGCGACGGTAGGGCCGGGCGACCCGCCGGGCCCGCGCGACCGAGGCCGAGACGCCCTGCTCGCCGAGCACGCCGAGCGACGGGGCACCGGGGTGGCCGTAGAGCGCGACCAGCCGGCGCCGGGGGAAGAGGACCTTTCCGCCACCGGGGAGCTCGGCCGGTGTCTCCAGGGCAACCGGCTTCAGCAGCTCGCTCCGGTCGCCGGGCGGAAAGATCGGGGCCGGAGCGGCATACGCGGGCGGGCCCACCGAGGGCAGGAGGAGCGACGTAAGGAGGAGCGACGCGGTCACTGCGGTCACGATGAGGCGCACGCGGGCAGTGTCCCGACCGGACGATCACCCGCCGGGCCGACGCGCCGCGACGAGGTCGCCCCGATTCACGACGTACGTCCGGACGGCCGGTCCGCCGGTCGGCCGTGGACGTCCCCGCGGGCCGGGGTGGACGATCGGGCGAAGCCTCGACAACCAAGGAGGGTCGACCATGACCAGCAAGGCGCTGTGGGTGCCACTGACGGCCAAGGCGGGCAAGGAGAAGGACGTCGAGGAGTTCCTGACCGGCGCGCTGCCGCTGGTCGAGGACGAGCCCGGCACCCAGACGTGGTACGCCCTGCGCCTGGGCGGCTCGTCCTTCGCGATCTTCGACACGTTCGACGACGACGCGGGCCGTCAGGCGCACCTGTCCGGCAAGGTCGCCGAGGCGCTGATGGCCCAGGCGGAGGAGCTCTTCGCGCAGCCGCCGCAGATCAACCAGGTCGACGTGCTCG
Source organism: Actinomycetes bacterium (assembly GCA_050743225.1). GTDB lineage: Bacteria > Actinomycetota > Actinomycetes > JACCUZ01 > JACCUZ01 > JBOGDX01. Next base: position 1,845 of record JBOGDX010000535.1, read on the forward strand.
CCGACAAGCACTGACCTGCTTCAGGACTCCCAGGGGACGGATCGGAGCAGGTCGGCGACACCCTCGTGGTCGAGCAGGTCGGCCGGCCGGACCGTCTGGTTGTGGGAGACGTAGTGGAACGCTGCCCTGATGCGATCGAGGGGGACGCCGCTGAGGTGGTGCCAGGCGAGCCGGTAGACGGCAAGCTGCACAGCGGCGGCCTCGGCGTCGGCACCGGTCGGAGGGCGGCCGGTCTTCCAGTCGACGACGTCGACGCAGCCGTCCGGCGCGTCGTCGAACACCGCGTCGCACCTGCCGCGCAGCAGCAGCCCGTCGACGACCATGTCGAACGGGAACTCGACCTCGGCCGGCACCCGGGACCACCAATCGCTGGCCTGGAAGGCGGACTGGAGCGCCAGCAGGTCGGGGTCAGGCTCGGCGGTGTCGTCGGCGGCGCCGGGGAGCTCGTCGACGTCGAGCAGACGCTGCTGCCCCCAGCGCGCCTCGAGCCAGAGGTGGAAC
>JBOGDX010000536.1:0-2339 GCA_050743225.1 Actinomycetes bacterium
GCACCGGCGTGGACCGCGCCGAGGTCCACCAGCGAGGTGGGAATCGCCCGCCGGTCGCTGCTCAGGACGTCGCGCAGCTCGCGCTCTAGCTGGTCCATGACTGCATCCCTTCGGCGTCGCTGGTCACCCGTGCGCGCAGCCGCGCGAGCGCCTTCGAGGACTGGCTCTTGACGGTGCCGACCGAGCAGCCCAGCACGGCCGCGCAGTCGGCCTCGGACAGGTCCTCGTAGAAGCGCAGCACCACCACGGCGCGCTGCCGGGGCGGCAGCGTCGACAGGGCGGCCCAGAGCTGCTCGTCACGGCCCGCTTCGGCGTCGTACGACTGGTCCGGTGTCTCGGCGACGAGGCGCTCCCGCCGCGTGCGCCGCCACACGCTGACGTGCCGGTTGACGATCGCCCGGCGTACGTAGGGCTCGGGGTCGTCCTTGCGCTCGATCCGGTGCCAGGCGAGCAGGGTGCGTTCGAGCGCGTCCTGGACCAGGTCGGCCGCGCGGTGCGGGTCGCCGGTGAGGACGTGGGCGAAGCGCAGCAGCTCGCGCATCCGGCCGCGCGCGAACGCGTCGAACGCCTCGCGCTCGGTCACGTCCACGGCAGCGGCGCCTCCTCCTCCATCATCGCGTTGACGCGCGGGAGGTGCCGTGGGGTTGCCTGGGTCTTGACGGGACCAATGGTCAGTACTAACTTACGGTTAGTCGCTACTTACGGAGACTAACGGAGACTAAAACGGAGCTGGAGCTGACGATGCCCGCCACGACGAGCCTGGCTCCGCTGACCAAGACGATCCTCGTGCCCGCGCCGGTGGACCGGGCGTTCGAGCTGTTCACCGCCGGGATCGGCGGGTGGTGGCCGCTGCGCACGCACTCGGTGGGGGAGAACGCGGCCGAGCGCGTCGAGATGACGTGCCGGGTCGGCGGAGAGATCGTCGAGACGCTCCGCGACGGGAGCACGGCCGTGTGGGGCACGGTCACCGCCTGGGCGCCCCCGCACCGAGTCGCCTTCACCTGGCACCCCGGGCAGGCCGTGGCGGAGGCGACGCAGGTCGACGTCGGCTTCCAGGAGGAGGGCGGCCAGACCCGGGTGACGCTCGTCCACGCGGGGTGGGAGAACCGTCCGGACGCCCGCCAGGCCCGGCAGGCCTACGACACGGGCTGGGGCGTCGTGCTGGCTCCGCTTGCCGGGGCGGCGTGACGACGTTCGAGGACGTGTGCGTGGCCCTCGGAGACGGCACCCGCCGCGAGATCCTCGAGGAGCTGCGCCGTCGACCGTGCTCGGTCGGCGCCCTTGCGGAGATGCTTCCGGTCACCAGGCCCGCGGTCTCGCAGCATCTGAAGGTCCTGCAGGAGGCGGGCCTCGTCGGCCACCGCAGCGAGGGCACCCGCAACGTCTACCACCTCGATCCGTCGGGGCTGGAGCCGTTGCGGTCCTGGCTCGACGCCTTCTGGCAGGACGCACTGGACAGCTTCGCCGAGCACGTCCGGCGGCACGGCTGACCCGCAGACCACCCTCGGGAGTCGACCACGTATGGCAGGCGGGCGGACGCCTCAGCAGGGTGGCACGCCTGCTGAGGTGTCCGCCCGCCTGCTGAAGCAGCGCCCGTCGGGATGACGCGGGTGAGCGCCCGGGATACTGGGCGGCATGCGGTTGACAGACTTCTGGGAGCGGATGCGCGCGGTCTTCGGCGCGCACGCCGAGTCGATGGCCGAGCTGCACGTGTTCTCCGAGCTCGGCAACCGCACCGTCGCGCAGGCGCTGAACGACGGCGAGCCGACCGTGCGGGTCTGGCGCGCGGTGTGTGACGGCATGGAGGTCCCGCCGGCCCGGCGCTAGCCCGAGTTGACATGAAGTCAACTTCAACTCCGATGATGCACCGAACGCGAAACTGCGTTGTGCGGGGGTCGGCGAGCGAACCAGCCTTGGCACCGATGAGTTCCGGTGGCCGTGGAGGTCCACCCGGTCGAGAACCAGACGAGAGGACACGTTGTGGCTACCGACCTTGCGACCGCGCCGGCACCGGCCCGGGCGGGTACCCGGGAGTGGGTGGGCCTGGGCGTGCTCGCCCTGGCGTGCCTGCTGTACGTGATGGACCTGACGGTCCTGCACTTGGCCGTCCCCGCGATCAGCGCCGACCTCGAGCCGAGCAGCGCGCAGCTGCTCTGGATCATCGACATCTACGGCTTCTTCGTGGCCGGCGCGCTCGTGACCATGGGCACCCTCGGCGACCGCATCGGGCGTCGCAAGATGCTGCTGGTCGGCGCGGCCGCGTTCGGGGCCGTCTCGGTCGTCGCCGCGTTCTCGACCAGCGCCGAGATGCTCATCGCGTCGCGCGCGCTGCTCGGGAT
>JBOGDX010000537.1:0-2336 GCA_050743225.1 Actinomycetes bacterium
GACCTGGACCCCGATGGCGCAGAGGCGGTGGCCGCGGAGGTCGGCGGCGATGCGGTGCCAGCCGACCTGTCCGACCTGGACGCGCTCGGCGCGCTCGGCGCCGGCTGCGACGTCCTCGTCAACAACGCCGGCCTGCAGCACGTAGCGCCCATCGAGGAGTTCCCACCGGAGCGGTTCTCCCTGATCCTGCGCGTGATGCTGGAGGCGCCATTCCGGCTGGTCCGTGGCGCTCTGCCGCACATGTACCGGCGCGGATGGGGCCGCGTGGTCAACATCTCGTCGGTGCACGGGCTGCGCGCCTCGCCGTACAAGTCGGCCTACGTCACGGCGAAGCACGGTCTCGAGGGCCTGTCCAAGGTCGTCGCGCTCGAGGGAGCGGCCCGTGGTGTGACGTCCAACTGCATCAACCCGGCGTACGTGCGGACGCCTCTCGTAGAGGGCCAGATCCGCGAGCAGGCGCGGGCCCACGACATGCCCGAGGACGAAGTCGTGGAGAAGGTCATGCTCGCCCCCGTCGCGATCAAGCGGTTGGTGGAGCCGACGGAGGTGGCCGAGATGGTGGCCTACCTGTGCTCGCCGGCCGGTTCGTTCGTCACCGGCGCATCAGTGGTGCTGGACGGCGGATGGACCGCTCACTGACCGGCGTGCGCGACGGGCGGGCGCCGCGGGGGACAATCGCGCGCATGGACGCCCGGGTCTACCTGGAGCTGCTGGCTCGCGAGGCGGCCGCAGTGGAGTTCGAGGGGCCGTTGCTCGAGGCGCGGTCCGCCGGGGAGCCTGTCGCCTCGCTCGAGGCTCTGGACGCGGCCAAGTCGACGGCCCTGCAGGTCCGTGCCCTGCTCGAGCACCGCCGCCGGCGGGAGGCCGAGTTGTCGGCGCTGTTCGACACCGCCGGTGACCTGGCTGCCCTGCGCGACCTGGACTCTGTGCTGCAGGCGATCGTGCACCGGGCCCGTCAGCTGCTCGGCACCGATGTCGCCTACATGAGCATGAACGACCCGGACCAGGGCGACACCTACATGCGGGTGACCGAGGGGTCGGTGTCGGCACGGTTCCAGGCCGTCCGGCTGCCGATGGGCGCCGGCCTCGGCGGCCTGGTGGCTCAGACGTCCACGCCCTACGCCACGGCCAACTACTTCGACGACGACCGGTTCCGCCACACCGGTGTTATCGACCAGGCGGTAACGGAAGAGGGGCTCGTCTCCATCCTGGGCGTGCCGCTCGTCCTCGGCCCGCGGGTAATGGGGGTGCTGTACGCGGCGAACCGCACCGAACGTCCCTTCGCGAGGGAGGACGTCGCTTTGCTCGGCTCGCTCGCCGCGCACGCCGCGGTCGCCATCGACAACGCCCGGTTGCTGGACGAGACCCGGGACGCGGTGGCCCAGCTCAGCGCGACCAGCGCGCTGCTGCGTGAGCACGTCGAGGCCGTGGAGCGCGCAGCTGCCTCCCACGACCGGCTCACCGAGCTGGTCCTGAAGGGCGGTGGCGTCGCCGACGTCGCAGCGGCGGTCACCGGCGTGCTTGGCGGGCGGTTGCTGGTCCTGGACGCCGAGGGCCGCCACCTGTCCCCAGCCGAGGGTCCGGGTTGGGATGACGACGACGTCGCCGAGGCACTGCGGCTCACCCGCGCAAGCGGACGGGCGACGCTCTCCGGTGGCGTGTGGGCAACCCCGGTCACGGCAGGCTCAGAGCTGCTCGGCGCGCTGCTCCTCGCTGACCGGCCGGTTCTGCCTGAGGCTGACCGGCGCATCCTCGAGCGGGCAGCCCTTGTCACCGCTCTCCTGCTGCTCTTCCGTCGGTCCGCGGCCGAGGCGGAGAGCCGGGTCCGCGGCGAGCTCGTCGAAGACCTGTTCGCCCAGCCGTCTCGCGACCCCGACGCGCTGCGGGAGCGGGCCCGCCTGCTCGGCGCCGACCTGGACGCCCGGCATGTCGTCGTCGCGCTCGACACGGGTGAGGTCGCACGGGAACGCGTTGCGTTCGCCGCCGGACACCTGGCCACGCTGCGCGGCGGGCTGGCCGGCACGCACGCCGGGCACCCGGTGCTGCTCCTGCCCGGGGACGAGCCCGGTGAGATCGCGGCGAAGGTCGCGCACGAGCTGTCGGGGTCGTTGTCTCGCGCCGTCACCGCTGGGGCCGCCGGGCCGACGTCCGGGCCGGACGAGTTCCCCGCGGCCTACCTCCAGGCCGTACAGTGCCTGTCCGCCCTTGTCGCGCTCGGCCGCTCGGGCGAGGGAGCCGGCGCGCAGGAGCTGGGCTTCGTCGGGCTGCTGGTCGGCGACGATGACCGCACCGGCATCGCTCGGTTCGTGTCGGTGACGCTCGGCCCGGTGCTGGAC
>JBOGDX010000538.1:0-2335 GCA_050743225.1 Actinomycetes bacterium
GCCGTACCCCGCCTCGCCGCCCGCGGTCGCGGCCGCCCGCGACGCTGCGGCTGGCCGACGGGTCGCGGCGGCTGCGCGGGACGGTCCTCCTGCTCGGCCTGGTGCTCTCCCTCTTCGGGGCCCGCCTGGTGCAGCTGCAGGGCCTGGACGCGCGGACCTACGCGACGGAGGCCGAGCAGGCCCGCCTGCGCACGGCGGTCCTGCCGTCGGTGCGCGGCTCCATCACCGACCGCAACGGCGTCGCCCTCGCGACCACGGTCGACGCGGTCAACATCACGGCGGACCAGACCCTGGTGGTGGACCCGGAGGCGACCGCCTCCGTGCTGGCGCCGGTGCTCGGCATCGACGCGGCCACCCTCGCGCAGCGGCTGACCGGCGACGCGCGGTTCGTGTACGTCGCCAAGAAGCAGCCCCCGAGGGCCTGGCGCACCGTCCGCGACCTCGACCTGCCCGACCCCACCATCGAGGGCCTGCCCGGCATCTTCGGCGAGAAGACCAGCAAGCGCGTCTACCCGGGCGGTCCGACGGGCGCCAACCTGGTCGGGTTCGTCGGCGCGGACAACGCGGGGCTCGCCGGGCTCGAGTACGCGCTCGACGACGTCCTCGCCGGGCGCGACGGCACGGCGACGTTCGAGATGAGCGCCGGCGGCCGGCGCCTCCCGGGCGGGGTCGACTCCGAGCGGGAGGCCGTTGCCGGCAGCGACGTGCGGCTCACGATCGACCGCGACATCCAGTACGTCGCGCAGAAGGCGCTCGCCAAGGCGGTCGCCTCGACCCGCGCGGAGAGCGGCACCGTGATCGTGCTCGACCCGCGAAGCGGCGAGCTGCTGGCGGTGGCGACCGCGCCGACGTTCGACCCCAACCGGCCGGGTGCGTCCCCGGCGGCCGACCGTGGCAACCGGCCGCTGACCGAGCCGTACGAGCCCGGCAGCACCGGCAAGGTGCTCACCGCCGCGGCGCTGATCGAGGAGGGCGTCGTCACCCCGGGGACCGCGATCACCGTCCCCAACCGGCTCACCCGGGCCGGGAAGTCGTTCAAGGACTTCGAGGACCACAAGACCCAGCACCTCACGTACGCCGGGACGATCGCCAAGTCCAGCAACATCGGGACCATCCGGGCCGCCGAGCGGCTCGGCAGCCTCAAGCGCCTGCACCCGTACCTGGAGAGGTTCGGCGTTGGGTCGCCGACCGGGCTCGGGCTGCCCGGCGAGGCGCCCGGCGCCCTGCTCGACCCGAAGGAGTGGTCGGCGACCACCGGCTACACGATGACCTTCGGCCAGGGCTACTCGGTCAACACCGTGCAGATGGCCTCCGCGATCGGGACCGTCGCGAACGACGGGGTCCGGGTCACGCCGCGGCTGGTGCAGTCGACCACCGCCGCGGGTGGCGAGGTCACCGGCGCTCACGACTCGGCCGAGCAACGGCGAACCCGGGTCGTGAGCGCCGCCACCGCGCGGACCGTACGGCTCATGATGGAGACGGTGACCCGCGACGGTGGAACGGCGCCCCTGGCGGCCATCCCGGGCTACCGGGTCGGCGGGAAGACCGGCACGGCCCAGCGCTACGAGCCGGACTGCGGCTGCTACCGCGGATACACGATGTCCTTCATCGGTCTCGCGCCCGTCGACGACCCGGGACTGGTCGTCGCGGTCACCCTGCAGGCGCCCCGGTCGGCGCTCGGCGGCGGCGTCAACGCGGCTCCGGTGTTCCGCCAGGTCGCGTCGTTCGCCCTCGAACGGATGCGCATCCCGCCGACCGCCACCCGCGCGCCCGGGCTGCGGCTCACAACGCGCTGACAGGTAGCCTCCAAGCCGTGCACAACCCGCCCGGCCCGTCGACCCCTCGGCCGGCCGGGCTCCCGCCCCGCAGCCTGGCGTCGCTGGCCGAGCACCTCGGCGTGGACGCCGCGGACGGTCCGCCCTTCGACCCCGACGAGCCGGTTGTCAGCGGGGTCACCCACGACTCGCGGGAGGTGCTCCCGGGCGACCTGTACGCAGCCCTGCCCGGCGCGCGCGTGCACGGGGCCGAGTTCGCGGCCGCCGTCGCCGAAGCCGGAGCGGTCGCCTGCCTGACCGACGCGGCGGGCGCCGAACGGGCTCGGGAGGCCGGCCTCCCGACGTACGTGGTCGTGGACCCCCGGCGCGTTCTCGGCCCGCTCGCCGCGTGGGTGTACGGGGACCCGGCTGGGTCGATGACCACCATCGGCGTCACCGGCACCAACGGCAAGACCACCACGGCCCACCTGCTGGAGTCCGGGTTGCGGGCCGCCGGTCACGTGCCCGGGCTGCTCGGCACGATCGGCACGCGCATCGCCGGGGAGGACCTGCCGAGCGTG
>JBOGDX010000539.1:0-2322 GCA_050743225.1 Actinomycetes bacterium
GGGACGTCCTTGCGCTTGGCATGGCGCGGGATGCTGATGTGAACCATGGACGGATCGTGCGGGGGCAGGGCGAAACCATGGTGGGCGGCCGCCGTGACGTGGGAGCGGACTCCGCGCAGCTGCTCGGCGAGCACCCGCGCCCGCTCGGTGCCGACCACGGAGTAGGCGTCTCCGTCACGCCGGATCTGACCATCTGCCTTGGCCCGCTTGATAGCGCGCCAGCTGACGTGGCCGCGCAGCTGTTTCCAGCGCGCGGTCCCGCCGAATGCACGCAGCGCGTCTGATACCTCCACGTCGCCGATGCTGCGCGCCGGCCCATGGCGCTGGTGGGCGAGGCCGGCCGACTGTGGACAACGCGTCGCTGTGCATAACCCCGAACCGGTGCGTTGATGACGGCGCAATGGCTCCGGATCGGGCTTCCGAGCCGCCGTACGCGCCGTTGCGCCGTCTTGAGCGCACCGGGGCCGACGGCGGCGGCAGGCGCCACCCGTCAGGCGGGGTCCCAGCCCTTGGCGCGCTGGACGGCGGCCCGCCACCGCCGGTAGGGCGCGTCGCGGTCCCCGCCTGCGGGCTCGAAGCGAGCGTCCAGCCGCCAGGTCGAGGCGAGCTCGTCCGTCGAGGACCAGACACCCGCCCCGAGCCCCGCAAGGAACGCCGCGCCGAGGCCGGTGGTCTCGAGCACGGCCGGCCGCTCGACGGGCATCCCCAGCGTGTCGGCCTGCAGCTGCAGGAGCAGCTCGTTGGACGCGGCGGCGCCGTCCACCCGGAGTGTGGTGACGTCCGGCAACAGATCCACGACGTCGCGCACCTCGAACGCGATCGCCTCCAACGTCGCCCGCGCGAGGTGCGCGCGCGTCGTCCCTCGCGTGATGCCCAGGATCGCCCCGCGCGCCGCGGGGTCCCAGTCGGGCGCGCCGAGCCCGGTGAGCGCCGGCACGAACACGACACCCCCGCTGTCCGGCACCGTCCGCGCCAGCGCCTCGGACTCCGGCGCCGCGCCGATGACGCCGAGCCCGTCGCGCAGCCACTGCACGGCCGCTCCGGTCACGAAGATCGCGCCCTCGAGGGCGTAGGTCAGCGACCCGTCCGGCCCCATCCAGGCGACGGTGGTCAGGAGGCCGGCCTCCGAACGTACGGCCTCCTGACCGGTGTTCACGAGCACGAACGACCCGGTGCCATAGGTGCACTTCGACTGACCCAGGCCGAAGCAGGCGTTGCCGAACAGAGCGGCCTGCTGGTCGCCGGCGATCCCCGCGATCGGGAGGTCGAGCCCGAGGAAGGCTCCCGGGTCGGTGCGCCCGACTTCGCCGTACGACGGCACGACATCGGGCAAGGCCCCCAGTGGCACCCGGAACAGCTCGCACAGCTCCTCGGACCACTGGCCGTTCTCGAGGTCGAACAGCAGGGTGCGCGAGGCGTTGGACGCATCGGTGACGTGGCGGGCGCCGCCGGTGAGACGAGAGATGAGGTACGAGTCGACGGTGCCCAGCACGGTCGACCCCGAGGTGACGCCTGACCAGGTGTCGGGCTCGTTCTCGGCCAGCCAGGTGAGCTTGGTCGCGGTGAAGTACGGGTCGAAGCGCAGTCCGGTGAGCTGGCGTACACGGTCCTCGTGACCCTCTTCACGCAACCGGTCGCACACGCCGGCGGAGCGGCGGTCCTGCCACACGACGGCCCGTCGCGGCGCGGCCAGCGACTTCCGGTTCCACAGCACGGCCGTCTCGCGCTGGTTGGTGATGCCGACCGCGGTGACGGCGGTGCTGCCCCCGTCGCTCCCGACGCCGCCGAGCGCCTGCCGGCACGCCGAGAGCGTTGCCTGCCAGATCTCCTCCGGCCCGTGCTCGACCCAGCCGGGACGGGGGAAGTGCTGCGCGAACTCCTCGTACCCCCGGGACACGACCTGTGCGTCCTCGCCCACGACGAGGGCCGTGACGCCGGTGGTGCCGGCGTCGATCGCCAGCACGCTCACGTCGGCGAGGCCTCGCGCAGCTTGGCCAGGACCAGCGGGTCGATCGACCCGTCGACCATGCGTTCCTCGTAGTTCTCCACGCCGGCCCAGTCGTCGAGCGTCGCGTACCCGAGCGCACCCAGCCGCCGCGCGACCTCCTCGGCCAGCTCGCCTTCCAGCGGCAGCAGGGTCGACGGGTCGGGCTTGCCGAAGTACAGCCGGTGCAGCTCGAGCATCCGCCGCAGCTCGCCGACCGGTGCGGGGTGCTCGTCCGCGCGGAGGTCGACCTCGACGTCGCTCTCTCCGCCGTACCCGCTGTTCTTGCGGACCACCAGCAGCGCCGCGCTCTGCCGACCCCGGCGGTCACCGCCGGC
>JBOGDX010000540.1:0-2315 GCA_050743225.1 Actinomycetes bacterium
CGGTGGCGTCGGGCAGGACGGTGCTGAGCCAGCGTCGGCACTGCGCCTCGGCGTGCGGGTGGGTGGCGACCCGGCGTACGGCGTGCAGGCCGGTGCCCGGGCGCACCATCAGGGCGAACGAGACCGGCAGGAGCACCTCGCGGGTCACCATCAGCGGATCGCCGGCGGCCAGCTCGTCGAGGGTCGTGGAGACGGGGCCCTCGACCGAGTTCTCGATCGGGACGAGCGCGTGGTCGGCGTCACCCCGGCGCACCGACTCCAGCGCCGCCGCGACCGAGGGCTGCGGCTGGAGGTCGGCCTTCGTGGCAGCGGGCAGCGAGCGCAGCGCGGCCTCGGCGAAGGTGCCCTCCGGCCCGAGGTAGGCGAACCGTGCGGGCGGCACTCCCGGCATGCGCCGAACCCTAGTGCCGCCCCGGAGCCGACCAACTCCCCGCCGCGGAGTCGACCACGTATGGGAGGCGGGCGGACACGGCAGCAGGCGTGCACGCATGCTGAGGTGTCCGGATGCCTGCTGAAGCACCCGATCAGTGACGCCGGGCCGCGGCGATCGCCTGCTCCTCCTCCGGAGAGAGCGTCTGCTCACTGCGAAGGTCGACGAGCTCCTTCGCGTAGGTCCTCGTCTCGGTCCGGCCGTTGATCGAGGAGAACACGAGCCCGTCCCCCTGGTCGTCGAACAGCGCCGCCGAGAAGGACAGCCGACCACCCATGTCGCCGAAGGCGTCGTAGCGCACGACCGCGGTGTGCCGCAGGGCGCTGGGGTCCGCCCCGACCGGGGCGGCCTCACTCGGCGCGGGCGAGACCCTGCGGAGCCGGCTGTTCAGGGCCCGGACGCGGCCGAGCGCAAAGAGCACGAGGAGAAGGCACAGCCCCGCTGTCGCCGCGGCGGCCACGGTCACGAGCTCGAGCGTGTCGCGGTCGAGCTGCAGGTCGCTGGGCACGGCCCGCACGTTACCGGGCGTTAGCCTTCAGACCATGGACCGCGCGGACGTCGAGTTGCTCCTGCGCGAGGTAGCCACGGGGGACCTTGCCGTGGACGCGGCGCTCGACCGGCTGGCGACCGGCCCGATGAACGGCAGCGTCGACCTCGGCTTCGCCCGCGTCGACACGCACCGTGGTCTGCGGACCGGAGACCCGGAGGTCGTGTACGCGGCGGGCAAGACCCCCGCGCAGACCGTCGCGATCCTGCGAGCACTGGTGCAGCAGCCCGGCCGCAGGCCCGCGCTCGCGACAAGGCTGCCGCGCGAGACCATGGCCGCCGTCCGCGAGGCGTTCCCCGAGGCGTACGTCGACGAGGTCGCTGCGGCAGCGGCCGTCGGCGAGCTGCCCACTGCGCTCGGAACCGTGTGCGTCGTGTCGGCGGGCACGTCGGACGCGCCGGTCGCCGCGGAGGCGGCGTTCGTCGCGCGGGCGTTCGGTGCCGGAGTCAAGCGCGTGGATGACGTCGGCGTCGCCGGCATCCACCGGCTGATGGCCGTGCGCGAGCGGTTGGACGCTGCCGACTGCCTGGTGGTCGTGGCGGGCATGGAGGGGGCGCTGCCGAGCGTCGTCGGCGGCCTGACCGGGGTACCCCTCGTCGCGGTCCCGACCTCGGTCGGGTACGGCACGTCGTACGGCGGTCTGGCGGCCCTGCTCGCGATGCTGAACTCCTGCGCGCCCGGCATCGCGGTCTGCAACATCGATAACGGGTTCGGCGCAGGTGTCTTCGCCTCACGGGTGGCCCGGCGGGCAGCGAGCCGGGACGGCCGGTGACCCTCGCCTGGCTCGACGCTCAGGCGGGTGCGAGCGGCGACATGATGCTCGGCGCGCTGGTCGACGCCGGCGCCCCACTGGATGCGCTCCAGGAAGCGGTCGACGCGCTTGGTGTGGAGCCGGTCCGGCTGTCCGCGCGGCGCGTCACGAGGGCCGGCCTGGCAGCCACCAAGGTCGACGTCGACGCACCGGGCAGCGACGTTCGGCGGACCTGGGCCGACGTCCGGCGACTCGTCGAGTCGGCCCCGCTGGCCGACCCGGTCCGGGCTCGGGCACTCGACGCCTTCGCCCGGCTCGCGCGCGCGGAGAGCGGGGCGCACGGCGTCGCCGTCGATGAGGTGCACTTCCACGAGGTCGGCGCGCTCGACTCGCTGGCCGACGTCGTCGGGTCGTGCGCCGGGCTGCACGCCCTGGGCATCACGGCGGCGGTGGGCTCGCCGGTCACCATCGGCAGCGGCTCGGTGCGTACCGCCCACGGCGTCCTGCCCGTCCCGGTCCCCGCCGTCGTCGCGGTTCTCGCCGAGGCGGGCGCACCGGTGCACGGCGGCGCCATCGCGCAGGAGACC
>JBOGDX010000541.1:0-2306 GCA_050743225.1 Actinomycetes bacterium
GGTTGAACTTGATCACTGCGGCGTAGCGGTACTGCCCGTAGTAGTCCCAGAGGTGCTCGGCCCAGGACCGTCGCCAGGCTGCGCCGGCGACCCGGCGGTACTGGTAGACGTTGTAGGTGCGGGGGCTGCGCGGGTCGTAGGGCCACCAGTCGTTGCGGTCGAACCGGTGGTAGCGCATCGCCGTCCCGGGGTCGGAGGACGAGCCGAAGGCCCGGGTGACCCGGAACGTCCCCGCCGGGGTCGTTCCCGTGCCCTGGCGCCGGTCCGCGGCCTTGACGAAGCCGTTCCCCCCGATCCGGGCTCGCATGGGGTCGAACCGCTGCCGCCACACCCCGTCGGAACCCTTGCGGTAGGTCCGCAGGGTGGCGTAGCTCGTCCGCCAGGAGGCCGAGGTGACCACCACGACCTGCCGGGCGTGACCGAGGTGGGTGAGCCGCGACGGGTGGTACGCCGGGGCCGCCGCTCCGACCCCGGGAGCCACCAGCAGGGAGGCGACGGCCGCCAGCAGGCATCCCGAAGCTACGAGCAGCCGTCCGCGCATCATGCCCTCCTTGTCCGGATCCTCCGGAGATTGTCGGCGTCCGGGACGGCTGTGTGAAGCGGCCACGCAGGTCCGGCGACACAGGGGAGTCCCTGATCGGTGGGGCAGGGGAGGCCGGGACCCCGCACGTAGGCTGCCGCGCATGCCGTCCGAGCCCTCCACGCACGACCGCACGAACGAGCTCTGGGGTCCCGACTGGCCGGACGTCCGGGCGCTGTGGCCGCTCGAGCCCACGGTGGCGCACCTCAACAACGGCTCGTTCGGGGCCGTGCCGACGCCGGTCCTCGAGGAGCAACAGTCCTGGCGCGAACGCATGGAGACCAACCCGGTGCGTTTCCTCAGCCGCGAGCTGACCGACGCGCTCGAGCAGGCCCGCGGCGAGGTCGCCCAGTTCCTCGGTGCCGACCCGGACGGGCTGGCATTCGTGCGCAATGCCACGACCGGGGTGAGCACCGTGCTGTCCTGCTTCCCGCTCGAACCCGGCGACGAGATCCTTGTCACCGACCACGCCTACGGCTCCGTCCGGATCGCCGCCCAGCGTTGGGCCGCCGACGCGGGGGCCACCGTCGTCACCGCCCACGTCCCGCTGGACGCCGACCAGGACGCGGCCGCCGAGGCCGTGCTCTCCTGCGTGACCGGCCGGACCAGGCTTGCCCTGGTCGACCACGTGACGTCACCCACCGCACGACGGCTGCCGCTCGTCGCGTTGATCCCTGCTCTGCAGGACCGCGGGGTCGCCGTCGCCGTCGACGGGGCGCACGCCCCCGGGATGCTCGCGGTCGAGCTCGACCGGCTCGGCGCCGACTACTGGACCGGTAACCTGCACAAGTGGTGCTACGCCCCTCGCGGCACCGCCGTGCTGCACGCCGCTGCCGCCCGGCGGCCCGGGCTGCGTCCCCTGGCGGCGTCGTGGGGCGAGGAGCACGGTTTCCCCCGCGCGTTCAACGATGTCGGCACGGACGACCTCACCGCGTGGCTGGCGGCACCGCGGGCGTTGCGCGTGCTGGACCGGCTGGGACTGGACCGGGTGCGGCGGCACAACGTGGAGCTCGCGGTCGCCGGCCAGGTCGAGGTGGCCGACGCGATCGGTCTCGACCAGGCGGCGCTGCCGCGCGACCCAGCGGTCAGCATGCAGCTCGTGCCGCTGCCCGCCGGCGTCGCGACGTCGCCCGAGGACGCGGCCCGGTTGCAGGCCCGCATCGGGGACACGGTCTCCGTGGAGGTGTCGGTGTCCAGCTGGTCGGGTCGTGGCTTCCTCCGGCTGTCCGCCCAGGTGTACAACGCGCCGGCGGACTACGAGCGACTGGCCGGTGTGCTGCCGTCGCTGCTGTGAGTGGCGCCTGCCCGACCGGCCCCGGCGGCGTCACGCGATCACCCGCGGGTGGTCACGGCGCCGCCGCGACCGCTCGTCGGCCAGGTCGACCACGCCGGGAGGCGGCGGCGAACCCGCCCGGCCGCGTCCGACCCGTCGGCCGCGGCGAGCCGGTCGTAGAGCGACGAGCAGGACCAGCGCCGCCAGCCCGACGCCGCCCGCCCCGGCAGCGGCGGTGAGTCTCCAGGCCGGGCGGGATGTCGGCGCACCCGGTGTCGCGGGTGCGTCCGGGATGCCGGCGGGACGCTCTGCCACCTCGGCAGGGGTCGTGCCCGGCGCCCGAGCCGCCGCGGGCCCGTGGACCGGTCCCCACACCGGCAGCAGCCGGACCGGCCCCCGGCCGAGCAGCGCCAGCGGGTCGAGGTAGACGTCTCCGCGCAGTCGGCCCCAGTG
>JBOGDX010000542.1:0-2306 GCA_050743225.1 Actinomycetes bacterium
GCGTGCGACGTGGGCCAGGGCGACGCCCTGGTACTGGCCGCCGGGCCGGGCCGCGGCGTCGTCGTGGACGCCGGGCCCGATCCACGGGCCGTGGACTCATGCCTGAGGGGGCTCGGGGTGGACCGGGTGCCGTTGGTGGTCCTGAGCCATCTGCATGCCGACCACGTCGAGGGCCTGCCCGGCGTGCTGCGCGGCCGCAAGGTCGGGGAGGTTCAGGTCGGGCTCTACGACGAGCCAGCCGCCGAGCTGCGCCGGGTGCGCCGCTGGTGTGGCGCCGTGGGCGTACCGGTCACCCGCACGAGGGTCGGCGACCGGGTCCGGGTCGGATCGGTGTCGTGGACGGTTCTCTGGCCGCGCCGGGTCGTGCAGGCCGGGTCGGTGCCGAACAACGCCAGCACGGTCCTGCTCGTGCGGACGGTCGGGGTGTCGCTGCTGCTTACCGGCGACGTGGAACCCGAGGCGCAGCGCGCCTTGGTCGCCACTGCCGCGATGGGACCGGTCGACGTGCTCAAGGTGGCGCACCACGGCTCGGCGGACCAGGCCGGTGAGCTGCTGGACGCCGTACGTCCCAAGGTCGCTCTGGTCTCGGCGGGGGAGGGGAACGACTACGGGCACCCCGCTCCCTCGACGTTGCGCGCGCTTCGCGCGTCGGGGGCGATCGTGGGTCGCACCGACCGTGACGGGACGCTGCTGGTTGCCGGGTCGCGGGACGCGATCAGGCTCGTCGTCCGTGGCGGGTAGCGTGACGCGGGATGGCTGCCGACCCTTCCGCTCCCGTCACGCTGGTCACCGGGCCCGAGGAGCTGCTGCGCGACCGCGCGGTGGCTCGCGTGGTGGCGCGGGCCCGCCGCACCGACCCGGCGACCGAGGTGCACGACATGCCCGCGGTGTCCCTCGAGCCCGGCCGGGTGACCGCACTGGCCAGCCCATCGCTGTTCGGGGAGCCGACCGTGATCGTCGTTCGTGACGTGGGCGAGTCGGCCGACGCGCTGACGGACGAGCTCAAGACGTACGTGGCCACACCGCCCGAGGACGTGACGCTGGTGCTCGTCCACCACGGGGGGGTCAAGGGCAAGGGTCTGCTCGACGCGACCCGTAAGAGTGGGGCGGCCGTCGTCGAGTGCAAGCAGGTGAAGTGGGAGAGCGACAAGGTGTCGTTCGTCCAGGCGGAGTTCCGGGCCGCGCGGCGGACGGTGACCCCCGACGCCGCGTCCGCACTGGTCGACGCGCTCGGCAGCGACCTGCGGGAGCTGGCCAACGCCTGCAGCCAGCTCGTGGCCGACACGGAAGGGACCATCGACAGGTCGGTGGTCGAGCGCTACCACTCCGGTCGGGTGGAGGCGAGCGGGTTCAAGGTCGCCGACGCGGCCGTGGAAGGCCGCGCCGAGGACGCGCTGCGACTGCTGCGGCACGCCCTGGCCACCGGCGTCGACCCGGTGCCTGTCAACGCTGCCTTCGCGACCGGGCTGCGCAACCTCGCGCGCGTCGCCGGGGTCCCGCGCACCGTGCGGCCCGACGACGTGGCCCGCGAGCTGGGGATGGCGCCGTTCCAGGTGCGCAAGGCCCGCGGTCAGCTCGCCGGCTGGACCCAGGACGGGGTGGCAGTGGCCATCACCGCGGTGGCGGAAGCCGACGAGCAGATCAAGGGTGCGGGCACGGACCCGGTGTACGCGCTCGAACGCGCCATCGTGGCGATCGTCGCCGCCCGCGGCTAGCCGGTCAGCAAGTCAGGCGGATTAGAGCGAGGCGGCGCGCTTGGCCATCGCCGACTTGCGGTTGGCGGCCTGGTTGGCGTGGATGACGCCCTTGCTGGCGGCCTTGTCGAGCTGGCGTGAGGCCACGGTCATGGCCTCCATCGCCGTGTCCCGCTCGCCGGAGTCCGCGGCCTCGCGGAACCTGCGGATCGAGGTCTTGAGCGAGGACTTGACCGCCTTGTTGCGCAGGCGGGCCTTCTCGTTCGTCTTGATCCGCTTGAGCTGGGACTTGATGTTCGCCACGAAGAAGCCTCGTTGATCGGTCGGGAGATCGGTCGCGACGGGGGTGTCCGCCGGGTCTCGGGACCGGCCGGTCGCGCGACGAAGCAGCCTAGCAAGCGCCGCCCGCCCGGCCAAACCGGCAGCCGAGGCGAGCTGCGGGGCAGAAACCGGCATGGATCGGGCACCGGATCACGACGGGTGACGGATTCGTCACGGAAGGTCCCAACCAGGGTGCAACCAGGCGAATTTGCCAATGATCTTCCTCCCGCCATCCCCACCAGGGGCGTTTCGTGGTGTCTCATATGTCCGCCCACACGGGGTGATCAGTGT
>JBOGDX010000543.1:0-2288 GCA_050743225.1 Actinomycetes bacterium
TGTCGCCGGTCTACGAGACCGACCCGGTGGGCGGACCGGAGCAGCCCGACTTCCTCAACATCGTCGTCCTGGGCGAGGGGCCGCAGTCTCCTCGCACGCTGCTCGAGCGGGCGCTCGCGGTCGAGGACGCGTTCGACCGCGTGCGCGAGGTGCGCTGGGGTCCCCGCACGATCGACGTGGACGTGGTCGCGGTGGGCGACCTGACGGTTGCCGAGCCCGATCTCGCCGTGCCGCATCCGCGGGCGCGCGAGCGAGCCTTCGTGCTGGTGCCGTGGGCCGATGTCGACCCGTCCGCCGAGCTGCCCGGCGTCGGGCTTGTCTCGGACCTGCTCGCCACGCTGGACACGTCCGGCGTCCGCTTGCGCCGTGACCTCGACGTGAGCCTGACGTGAGGCCGACGCGGGTCGGCACGCTCATCGCGCTTCTCGCCGGGGTGGCAGCCGTGAGCTGGGGCGCGTTGCGTGTGGTCGAGACGCAAGGGGCCAGCACGCCCAACCTCACCTGGGCGGCGCCGGCCGGGGTCCTCGTGCTGGCGGCGGTCGTGTTCTCCGCCGCCCTCGCGCTGCGCGCCCGGTTTCGCGGCCGCCGCCCGCCGAACCCGCTCGGGACGGCCCGAATGGCCGTGCTCGGCAAGGCGAGCGCGCACGTGGGCCCGATTGTCGGCGGGTTCTACCTCGGCTACCTCGTCCTCCTGCTCCCCGGGTTGGACGTGTCCAGTCGCCGGGACCGCGCCGTTCTGTGCGCCGTCGCGCTGGGTGCGGCCGTCCTGTTGACGTCCGCGGGGCTGCTGCTCGAGCGCACTTGCCGCATCCCAGGTGACGACGAGGAGCCACCGCAGGCCCCGGCGACGTGAGGGGCGCCGTCGGCCGACTACCTGGTGAGCGCAGCGCAGGCGCGGCTCGTGTCGACCTGGTGCCGCGGCTCGAGGATCACCTCTCCGGTGTCGAGGTTCACCTTCAGTGCACCCGTGAACTCGAAGGGCAGCTGGCCGACCGCCATCAGCAGCGCCGTCCCGTCGGGGGTGACGCGTATCACGTCGACGCCCACGTCCTTGAAGTGGAACCGGTTGTCGCCCGCGCTCGCGACGAAGTCCACATGCACCGACGTGAGGTCCTGCGGGCCCACCGGTCTGCCGGAGAACGTGAGTGTCGTGATCCGACCGGTGAAGGTGGTCGTGACCGCGACGCCGCGCGCGGCGCTCAACTCGTCATCCGCGAATGTGTCGGAGAAGGTGATCGTCTCCCGCTCCGGCGCGGCGGCCGTCGCCGCGGGCGCCAGCGTCCAGGTCGAAACCGCGACCGCCAACAACGCGATCACTCTCAGGGCCACGTGCATCGTCGTACCTCCTGCGCAGTCGTCCGTCGCGGTCGGCTCTCGACTACTCGCAGGCTCCGGCGAGGGTCAATAGTCATTCGGGCCCGCGTCCGGGCGGGCGGGCAGGGCGGCCCCCTCGCAGCACGGAGTGACCCACCGGCACCGGGAGCATTGCGAGTGGGACGTCACCCAGACCTGTGGCCCGCCGCAGCGAGGGCAGGGCTCGAGCCCCGATCCCGGCACCGAACAGTCGGCCATGCGCCGGACTCTACGGCGCGCCGGTGACCCGGTATTGGAGGCTCACGCGTAGGTGTCGACCGCCAACGTCGCAGCGACCACCAGGCCCGACAGGGCGATGAACAGTCGGAGCGGTGTGGCGGGTGCCCGGCGCACGACGGCGGGGCCGAGACGGCCGCCGACGAAGAAGCCGGTGCCCAGCGGGACGGCGGAGCCCCAGTCGACCGGCGCAGCGACGACGAAGAAGGCGGCCGCGACGAGGTTGGCGAGGAGGAGCAGCACGTTCTTCAGGGCGATGTCACGCGCGAGGGTCGCCGACGTGGTGACCGACAGGATGGCCAGCATCATGACTCCGGCAGCGGCGCCGAAGTAGCCGCCGTACACCGCGGCCAGGAAGATCCCGCCGGTCTGGGCGGCTGTTCCCGTACGTCCTCGCACCGCCTCCGGGTGGGCCTGCGGACGGGCCAGCACGGCGACCGACGCGCCAGCGATGAAGCCGGGCACGACGTTCTCGAACGCCTCGGCGGGGGTGACCAGCAGCAGCACCCCGCCGAGGAGGCCACCCGCAAGGCAGGCCAGCCCCAGCCGGCGGAGCAGGTCTGCCTGGCCTCGCAGCTCTGGTCGCGCCCCCAGTGCGGACCCCACACCGCTGGCGGTGATGGCGACGGTGTTCGTGACGTTCGCCGCGACCGGTGACAAGCCGGCCGCGAGCAGGGCGGGGTAGCTGACCATTGAGG
>JBOGDX010000544.1:0-2286 GCA_050743225.1 Actinomycetes bacterium
ACTCCGTACAGCGTGTCGCCCACCACGACCTGTTTTCCCACTCGCACCGAGTGTTCGGCGAGACTGACGAGATCGTCGAGCGCCTTGGTGGACACATCCACTGACGGCGACGCATCGAGCGCCGCGAACAGCTCGTCCACCCGGGCCCGGACCTGGCCTGGGTCATTGCCGACGAGCACCGATGAGGCCTCCCCTGACGTCGAGCGGAGGTGCGGCAGCCAGCGGGTCCACTCCCAGTCGCGCCCGGGGTCCGCGGACAGCACGACCAGTGAGACGTGACGTGGGCTGTGCCACCCGGCGAGCTGCGCGGCCACCGACCGCGCGAGCGCCAGCACCTGGTTGCGCGGTCCGGCCAGTCCGACGACTCCGGCCGCGGCAAGAGAGACGGTGACGGGGACATCGACGAGGTCCGGCTGGTGGGTCGTCTCGGGCTGCCCCGGCCGCGCGGGGGTCCGGACCTCGGCTGCTGCTGCCACCGTGCCGAGACCCAACCGCACCTCGAGGAAGTCGGGGTCCTCCCGGCGACGCTCCCACAACCGCGGTCGCGGACCGGTGGCGCAGAGCAAGAGGTCGGCGGCCGAGGGGTGGGCGCGGTGGCGCGCGGCCGACTCGTCCGCGACCGCGCGGTCGACCGCTGCCCGGCACCTCGCCACGGCGTCGGTGTGCTCCGCCTCCTGCGCCCGACGTGAGCGCCGTCCGCTCGACCGGTCGCCCAGCCAGGTGCCGAGCATCATCAGTGGCGAGAGGAGCACGAACAGCAGGTAGGCGGGGCTGCGCATGACCGCCACGAGGACCAGGCCGGCAACCATCGGCACCGCCATGGCGAGCAACGGGAACCGGCTGCGCTCCCGGGCGGCCGGTTCCAGCGGCATCGTGACCCGGACCGGGGTCGGGGCCTGCACATGTCGCGGTGGCCGGTTGAGCTCGAGGTGGCCGCTGCCGTCGGGACGGCAGGACACGGGCACCGTCTCGGGAAGGGCCAGGCCCAGTCGGGTGTCGCCGATGCGCAGCATCTGACCCGGGAGCAAGGAGCTGCCGTCTCGGGTCACCGGAACCCCGTCCAGTGTCGTGCCGTTGGTCGAGCCGAGATCGAGCACCGTCGTGGTGTCGGCGTCGTCCAGTGCCACACGCAGCACGGCGTGCAGCCGCGAGACATCCGGGTCCTCCACCCGCACGCGCGCCTCGACGGCGCGGCCGATGCCGTGCTCGCCGGGACCCAGCCGGTGCACGGCCCCGGCGTCGGGGCCGGCGAGCACGTGCAGCTCGAGCAGGCCTGGTGGCTCACGGTGGTCCGCGCGGTCGACCGTCAGGA
This sequence comes from Actinomycetes bacterium, assembly GCA_050743225.1. GTDB lineage: Bacteria > Actinomycetota > Actinomycetes > JACCUZ01 > JACCUZ01 > JBOGDX01. The sequence goes on from JBOGDX010000544.1 coordinate 1,313, forward strand.
CGGCTCCGTCCACCAGCGGCGGCTCGCCGAGGGGCTCGGTGCCGTCGAGCGCGCGGCCGCCGCAGAACAGGACGCCGTCGCGTCGGTCGATCGCCTGGAGCAGCCCGTGCCGGGCAGTGGTCAGCTGTGCTCCCGGCGTTGCGGACACCTCGACGTCGACCGGGACGGCAGAGCCGATCGGGTCGACCAGTGTCAACGTGACGAGCATGGGTCAATCCTGGGCGGATCGCCGCACCAGGGCCGCGGCCCTGTCCACAGGTGGCCGTCGTCCACAGGCCAGGGGCGGAGGCTGGTCGCCGCCGCCAGGGCTGGGTACGCTCGCCCGACTCGCAGGATCGGACCTGACCGGGGGAGCAGCGTGAACGCGATCACCGTCGTCGAGGACGAGGTGCGCGAGCTGGTCCGTCGCCGCGGTCTCGACCCGGTCGCCGACCCGGCATCGGTCCGGCGGCTCGTCGACGAGGTGATCACCGACTACGACGAGCGCAGCGTCACCGGGGCGCTGCCACAGCTCGTCGACACCCGGCAGGCCGCGCGGGCCGTGTTCGACGCGGTCGCAGGCTTCGGCCCGCTGCAGAAGTACCTCGACGACCCCACCGTCGAGGAGATCTGCATCAACGACCGACCAAGGTCTTCGTCGCCCGTCGCGGAGTGCACGAGCTGACCACGACGATCCTCACCGCCGACGAGGTGCGCGACCTCGTCGAGAAGATGCTCAAGTCCTCCGGCAGACGGGTGGACCTGTCGACCCCGTTCGTCGACGCCATGCTCCCCGACGGGTCCCGACTCCACGTCGTGAATCCCGGACATCACGCGACAGCACTGGTCGGTGAAGACGGACCATCATTAAAGTAGAATTGGCGGGGTGGGCCAACCTGGCCGCCGCGCCGCCCTCTACGCCCGGATCAGCTTGGATCGTCAGGGCGCTGGCCTCGGCGTGCAGCGGCAACTCGAAGACTGCAAGCGACTCGCCC
>JBOGDX010000545.1:0-2282 GCA_050743225.1 Actinomycetes bacterium
GGCCCAACGCGTCCAGGTCGCGGGGGCCGAGCCGCCACCGGGGCCCGGCGAGCAGCCGGACCAGGGCGGCCCCCGCGGAGGGGTCGGCCAGCACCCGCAGCGTGCTGACCACGTCGACGACCTCGGGGCGGGACAGCAGCCCACCCAGCCCGACCACCTCGCAGGGCACCCCACGCGCCCGCAGCTCGGCCTCGATGCGGGCGAAGTGGGACCGCTTGCGAGCGAGCACCGCGATCTCGCCCCACGGCAGCCCACCCGACTCGGCCCGGCCGAGCCGCGCGATGCCGTCGGCGACCCACACGGCCTCGTCAGCGACCGTCTCGTGCAACGCGAGCACGACCCGGCCGGAGCCCTCCCTGCCGGGACCGGGGGTGAGGGGCGCATCGACCAGCCCCCGCACCGGGATCCCGGCTGCGACCAGGTTGGCGGCGCCGAGGATGTGCTCACCGTTGCGGAAGCTGACCGTGAGCCCGCTGCTGCCCGCCGAGTCCGACCCCGCGAAGTCGGCGCCGAACCGCTCGAGGTTCCCGGCGCTGGCCCCGCGCCACCCGTAGATGGACTGTCGTGGGTCACCCACCGCGGTGACCGGGTGGCCGCGTCCGAAGAGCGACGTGAGCAGCACGCGCTGCGCCTCGCCGGTGTCCTGGTACTCGTCGAGCAGCACCGCGCCGAACCGGCCGCGTTCGATCTCGGCGACCTCGGGATGCTCGCGGGCGATCCGCGCGGCGACGGCCACCTGGTCGCCGTAGTCCATGGTCCCCCGCGTCCGCTTCAGCGCGGTGTAGTGGTCGACAAGCGGCAGCAGCGCCACCCGGGCCTCGAGGCAGCGGAGGAGCGCTAGCACGTCGGCGTACTGCCCTCTCGTTTTCTGCCCCGGTGCACGGGGCAGCGACTCGAGGTGAGCTCGGACCCGGTCGGTGAGCACGACGACCTCCGCCGGGTCGCGCAGGTGCTCGGCCAGGTCGGCCGCCAGGGACAGCACGTCGGCGGTCACCGTCGTGACGGCTCGCTCCACGGCCTCCATCGCGCCGTCGTAGGACTCCACGATCTGTGCGGCGTACTGCCAGCTGACGGCCTCGCCGACGAGCCGCGTGTCGGGCTCGAGCCCGATGTGCAGTGCGTGCTCGCTGACGAGCGCCGCCGCGAACGAGTGGTAGGTCGTGACGGTCGGCTCGCCGGCGCGCAGCGCCGCGGCCACCTCGTCGCGTAGGAAGGGTCGCTGGGCGTTGGCGTGCTGCAGCCGTCGCAGCATCCGCCGCACCCGCTCCCCGAGCTCGGCGGCCGCCTTGCGGGTGAACGTGAGGCCGAGCACACGGTGTGGCTCGACCAGCCCGTTGGCCACGAGCCACACCACCCGGAGACCCATCGTCTGGGTCTTGCCCGACCCGGCGCCGGCCACCACGACGTGCGGGCGCAGCGGAGCCGACACCGCTGCGGCCTGCTCCGGGGTCGGCGGGAAGACCTCACCGATCCGCGCCGCGACTTCGGCAGGCGTCATCAGCGGCCGCACCCGGGCGACGTCGTCGGTGTCGAACAGGCTCGGCTGACTCATCGCGGGCCGCCCCGAGCCCGCGGACGCGAGCTTGCCCTGGTCACCCAGTCACCTGCCGGCCCTCGTCCTGGACCGGGCAGCTGGTGCGGACCGGGCAGACCCCGCAGTAGCGGTTGTCGACCGCCCGGAACGCCGACCCGGCCATCCCCTCCGCGACGTCGAGAACGAGCGCCCTGGCCCAGTCGGGGTCGTCGTGGTCGGCCAGCGCGGGCTGGGCCTGGACCGCCGCGTCCTTGCCGGCGGCCTTTCCCACCTGGAGGAGCTCCGCGCCACCGCTTGCCACGATCCCGAGCTCGGCGAAGGCCCCGCGCTCGACGGCGAGCTGGTACGTCGCCAGCTGGCCGTGCGCGGCGAGCTCGTCGGCGGGCACCTTGCTGGACCCCGTCTTGACGTCGATGACGACGCCGCGTCCGAGGTCGTCGCGCTCGAGCCGGTCGATGCGCCCACCGAGCACAGCCCGGTCGACGGTCGCCGAGAACCCCAGCTCGGTCGCGACCACCTCGCGTCCGTGACGGGCGAACCACCCGGCGAGCCGGCGGACCATCGCCTCAGCTTTCGCCCGCTCCTTCTCCGCGACCCAGCCGGAGCCGAGGTCGACCGACGGCAGCAGCTGCTCGAGCCGGCCCAGCAGCGCCTCCTCCGTGCTGCTGGCCGCGTCGAGGGCGGTCTCGGCGACGGCGTGCACCAGCGTGCCGACGCTCTGGGCTGTCGCGGACGTGTCGCCGGCGCC
>JBOGDX010000546.1:0-2268 GCA_050743225.1 Actinomycetes bacterium
GGCTCGTACCGCTGCTGCTCGTCGGGCTGCATGCCCGGGGCGCCGCCGGGCGGCTGGACGCCGCGCCGGTGCGCCGGCGCTTCGCCCTGGCGCGCGAGCCGATGGCGTGGATGGCCACCCTGCTGGTCGTCGCGTTCGTCGCGAAGGAGTACGTCGGGGACACGGCGGTCCTGCGCGAGCGGACGTTCTTCGGCAGCTACCGGGTCTCGGCGACCAACGGTGGGGAGCGCATGATGCTGACGCACGGCACGACGTTCCACGGCTGGGAGGAGCTCAGCGGGCAGTGGAAGGGCGAGCCCACGTCTTACTACACGCGGGGCGGGCCGGTCGGGGATCTGTTCGCCGCGTACGACGGAACGGGGCTGGTCGACCGGGTCGCTCTGGTCGGGATGGGCGTGGGGACGCTGGCGGCATACGGCGAGCCGGGGCGGCGGATGGACTTCTACGAGATCGACCCGGCGGTCGTCGACATCGCGCGCGACCGGTTCGGGTTCCTCCGGCAGTCGGAGGCCACGGTCCGGGTGGTGCTGGGCGACGGCCGGCTGTCGCTGGCGCGGCAACCTGATGCGTCGTACGGACTGATCGTGCTCGACGCCTTCAGCTCCGACGCGATCCCCGCCCACCTGCTGACAGGGGAGGCGGTCCGGACCTACCGGCGCAAGCTGATTCCTGGTGGGCTGATGGCCTTCCACGTGACGAACCGTCACCTCAGCCTCGAGCCGGTCCTGGCGGCGCAGGCGGCCGAGCTCGGGATGGTTGCGCTGGTGCGCACAGACACCTTCGCCGCGCTGCCCGCGTCCGGATCCACGTGGGTGGTGCTGGCTCGCGACGACGCGGACCTCGACCGGCTGCGCTCCCGGTCGGGGTGGGAGCGCGCCCGAGAGGACGGGGCACGGGCCTGGACCGACGACTACTCGTCGCTGATCCAGGTGCTCGACGTGGACTGATCGGAGCCCGCCGAGCTGGAGCCGGCCGTGAGCTGCTCCCGGGCTCGGGCCACGAGGGCGCGAGGGTCGTCGGCGAAGAACCGCACCTCCGCGACCGGCTCGCGGCCGGCCTTCTTCAGCGGGAGGGTCATCGGATCGCGCAGGACGAGGTCGACGTTGGTCTGGCTCGTGATGCCGAATCTGCAGCACGGGTCCGGCCGGCGCGTGGCCGAGCTGGATCGTCCGGGTGCTCGGCAGGTCCCTGCGTCTGGCCCGGATCGCTGCCACGGCCTCCCACGGCACCACGATGTCGACGGTTGTGCCGTACCGGACGCGAAGGCCGGAGCTGGTGACGAGGTGGGGGTGGACCCGCAGGCTCGCCAGCAGCCCGACCATCCAGGTCAGGCCCCAGCACCTCAAGGCGAGGCTGATGATCTGCGCCGTCTGCCACGGCAGCAGCACATGCAGGACCGGGATATCGACCGCGGACACGACGATGAACACCCAGAACACCGGCGTGACGGCGTCGGCGTAGCCGAAGGGTTCGGCACCGGGGCCGGACCCGACCGGTCGGCGGCGTGCCCAGTGATAGAGGCTTCGGTAGAGCCCGAGCTCGAAGCCAACCGCTCTGCGTGCGAGCTGCGCCATGGTCCGCGCCGAAGGGGCTCGACGGGGGCGACTGCCGGGCGATGTCATCGGAGTGACAGCCCGGCGTCGCTGAGCCGGCCGAGGACCTCCGTCAGGGTGGCCACCAAGCCGTCGACCTGCTCGTCCGGCATCCCCGAGAACAGGTAGTGGGCGAACTCCTGCTGGCGGCGCTCCAGCTCCTCGGCTGTCGCAGTCCCAGGCCGGGTGAGCGAGACGAGCGTGGCTCGGCGATCCGTGGGGTGCGGCGCTCTGACGACGAAGCCGGTCGCGGCGAGCCCGTCCACGAGTCCGGTCACGTTGCGGGCGCTCACCCCGAGGGCGTCGGCCAGCGCCTTCTGCGTCACCGGACCGTGCCGGCGCAGCTCCCAGACCAGGCGGGCGCGGGCGACGGTCAGCCCGTCGCGAGCCAGGGACGTGGTCATGTCGTCGCTCAGGAGGACGACCAGCTCGAGCATCCGGTTGAGCGCTTCCTCGTGCCGTGCCGCCGCCTTCCGCATGTCGTGAAGATAACTCACTATGTATAACGTTCACAAACGCCTGGCCTGCCACGGCCGGCGGCTAGCATTCCGCCGTGACCGCCGCGCCGATCGAGCCGACGATGACCGTCCTTGTCTACAGCGACGATGCCGACACCCGCGAGCGGGTGAAGCTGGCCGTGGGCCGTCGCCCCGCGGCCGACGTCCCGCGGGTGGAG
>JBOGDX010000547.1:0-2265 GCA_050743225.1 Actinomycetes bacterium
GTACGGTGCCGCCCCTGCCGACGACGCCGCCCTCGTGCGGCTCGCCGACGACCTGGACGCCCTGGAGAGGGAGGTCAGCCGACCGTGACCGGCACCGAAGCCGCCACCGACTCCGACACCGAGATCGACGCACGGTCCGCGCTGCAGTCGCTGCGCACCGAGGTGGCCAAGGCCGTCGTCGGGCAGGACCCGGCCGTGACCGGTCTCGTGATCGCGCTGTTGTGCCGCGGGCACGTTCTGCTCGAGGGCGTCCCGGGCGTGGCGAAGACGCTTCTGGTCCGGACCCTCGCGGCCGCCCTGTCGCTGGGGACGAAGCGGGTCCAGTTCACTCCGGACCTGATGCCGGGCGACGTCACCGGGTCACTGGTCTACGACGCCCGCACCTCCGCGTTCTCCTTCCGCGAGGGGCCGGTGTTCACCAACCTGCTGCTCGCCGACGAGATCAACCGGACGCCACCGAAGACGCAGGCCGCCTTGCTGGAGGCGATGGAGGAGCGGCAGGTCACGGTCGAGGGCGACGCCCGGGCGCTGCCGGACCCGTTCGTCGTGGTCGCCACGCAGAACCCCGTGGAGTACGAAGGCACGTACCCGCTCCCGGAGGCCCAGCTCGACCGGTTCCTGCTCAAGCTGACCATGCCGCTGCCCTCCCGGGACGACGAGATCGGTGTGCTGACCCGTCATGCCGACGGCTTCGACCCGCGCGACCTGCGTGCAGCGGGCGTGACCCCGGTGGCGGGCGCCGCCGAGCTCGCGGCGGGCCGGGCGGCCGTCCGACGGGTGTCCATCGCTCCCGACGTCGTCGGCTACGTCGTCGACCTGGCCCGGGCGACCCGCTCGTCGCCGTCGCTGCAGCTCGGTGTCTCCCCCCGCGGGGCCACCGGCCTCATGGCAGCGGCACGCGCCTGGGCCTGGCTGTCCGGTCGCGACTACGTCACGCCCGACGACGTCAAGGCGCTGGCCCGACCGGCGCTGCGTCACCGGGTGGAGCTGCGCCCCGAGGCCGAGCTCGAGGGCGTCACCCCCGACGCGGTGCTCGACGGCGTGCTCGGCGCGGTGCCCGTCCCCCGCTGATGGCGCTCACCGGCCGGCTCGGGCTCCTGGCGCTCGTCGCGGCCGGTGCCGTGTCCGTGCTCGTGCCCAGTGGCGTTGGAGTCCTGCTGGCGAGCGGCGCGCTGCTCGTGCTGGTGGCCGTGGACGTCGCCCTCGCTGGCCCGGTGCGGTCGCTGCGTCTCGAACGCGACGGCGACACGACCGTCCGGCTCGGCGAGGAGGCGAGGGTCCGGCTCACCATCACGAACACATCCCCCCGGCAGGTGCGCGGGCTGCTCCGCGACGCGTGGCCGCCCAGCGCGGGGGCCGTGGCGCAACGGCACCCGGTGGACGTACCGCCGGGGGAACGACGGCGGACGGTCACGACGCTGCGCCCGACCCGCCGCGGCGACCGGCCGGCCGACCGGGTCACCGTGCGGTCGCTCGGGCCGTTGCGGCTCGCCGGCCGGCAGGGGTCCCACCACGTTCCCTGGCGGGTGCGGGCGTTGCCACCCTTCACCTCGCGCAAGCACCTGCCGTCACGGCTGGCCCGGCTACGCGAGCTCGACGGCAGGTCGGCCGTGATGGTGCGCGGCCAGGGCACCGAGTTCGACTCGTTGCGCGAGTACGTCCTGGGCGACGACGTCCGGTCCATCGACTGGCGGGCATCGGCGCGGGCGGCCGACGTCATGGTGCGCACCTGGCGCCCCGAACGGGACCGGAGGGTGCTGCTCGTGCTCGACTGCGGCCGCACGGCGGCCGGCCGGGTCGGGGACGCGCCGCGGCTGGACGCCGCGATGGACGCCGCGCTGCTGCTCGCGGCGCTCGCCGCCCGTGCGGGTGACCGGGTCGACCTGCTGGCATACGACCGGGCGGTTCGCGCCCGGGTCGAGGGCGTTCCGGCCACTGGCCTGCTGCCCGCGCTGGTGCAGGCGATGGCGCCCCTCGAGGCGACCCTGGTCGAGCCCGACTACCGCGGGTTGGTCGGCACGGTGCTCTCACGCGCGTCCCGACGGTGCCTCGTCGTGCTGCTCACCGCGCTGGACAGCGCACCGGTCGAGGAGGGCCTGCTGCCCGTGCTCGGCGGGCTCACCCGCCGACACCAGGTCGTTCTCGCGTCCGTCGCCGACCCGCGGGCGGCGGAGATGGCGGCGGCGCGCGGGGACGTCGAGGCCGTGTACGACGCTGCGGCGGCCGAAAGGGCCCGCGGCGAGCGCCGGCGCGTCGGCGAGGTAC
>JBOGDX010000548.1:0-2262 GCA_050743225.1 Actinomycetes bacterium
CTGGTAGCCCTGCCAGGGCTGGTCGACCTGCACACCCACCTGCGCGAGCCCGGCCGCGAGGACGCCGAGACGGTGGAGACCGGCACGTCCGCCGCCGCCCTGGGCGGCTTCACGGCGGTGCACGCGATGGCCAACACCGACCCCGTCGCCGACACCGCTGGCGTCGTCGAGCAGGTCTGGCGGCTCGGGCGAGAGGCCGGCCACTGCGACGTCCGCCCGGTCGGCGCGGTCACGGTCGGCCTCGAGGGGCAGCGGCTGGCCGAGCTAGGGGCGATGGCCGACTCGGCGGCCCGGGTCCGCGTGTTCTCCGACGACGGGAAATGCGTCTCGGACGCCGTCCTGATGCGCCGGGCGCTGGAGTACGTCAAGGCGTTCGGCGGCGTCGTCGCGCAGCACGCGCAGGAGCCGCGCCTGACCGAGGACGCCCAGATGAACGAGGGCGAGCTCTCGGGCGTGCTCGGGCTGCAGGGCTGGCCCGCGGTCGCCGAGGAGGCCGTGATCGCCCGCGACGTGCTGCTCACGGCGCATGTCGGCTCTCGGCTGCACGTGTGCCACGTGTCGACCGCGGGCTCGGTCGAGATCCTGCGCTGGGCCAAGTCGAAGGGCTGGAACGTCACCGCCGAGGTGACACCGCACCACCTGCTGCTGACCGACGAGCTCGCGACGACGTACGACCCGATCTTCAAGGTGAACCCGCCACTGCGAACCGCCGACGACGTGCGGGCGCTGCGTGCCGCTCTCGCCGACGGCACGATCGACGCGGTCGCCACCGACCACGCCCCCCACTCGCACGAGGACAAGGACTGCGAGTGGTCCGCGGCCGCCATGGGGATGCTCGGGCTCGAGACGGCGCTCTCCGTGGTGCAGGAGGCGATGGTCGAGACCGGCCTGCTCGACTGGGCCGGCGTCGCCGATCGAATGTCCACCCGACCGGCCCGGATCGGACGGCTCGACGAGCAGGGGACGCCGCTCGAGGTGGGCGCCCCGGCGAACCTCGTCCTCGTCGACCCGGCAGCGCGGCGGGAGATCGACCCGTTCGCGCTCGCCTCGCGCAGCCGCAACACGCCATACGCCGGGCGTACCCTCCCCGGCGCGGTGGTCGCGACCTTCCTCCGGGGCCGCCCCACGGTCCTCGACGGGAAGCTCGCCTGATGCGCGCCGCCGTCTCACATGGTTTCCGCAAGATCGGAGGGGGATCCGGTCGGCTATCGACCCGTTCCCCATCCGATCCGGGCGGATCTGGGCGGGTGCCGTGATGCGGGGCGCGCCGGCCCTGCTGGTGCTCGAGGACGGGCGGACCTTCCGGGGCGAGTCGTACGGCGCGACCGGCGAGACGTTCGGCGAGGCGGTGTTCTCGACCGGCATGACGGGCTACCAGGAGACGCTGACCGACCCGTCGTACCACCGCCAGGTCGTGGTCATGACCGCCCCGCACGTCGGCAACACCGGCGTGAACGACGACGACCCGGAGTCCGGTCGGATCTGGGTGAGCGGGTACGTCGTGCGCGACCCAGCCCGGCGCCCCTCGTCCTGGCGCTCGCGCCGGTCGCTCGGCGAGGAGCTCGACAGCCAGGGCGTCGTCGGCATCAGCGGCATCGACACCCGGGCGCTGACCCGCCACCTGCGCGAGCGGGGAGCCATGCGCGCCGTTGTGTCTTCGGTCGAGATGAATCCGGAACGGCTGTGGCAAAGGGTGCTGCAAAGCCCTCACATGGCCGGCGCCGACCTGACCGGTGAGGTCACGACCCGCGAGCCCTACGTCGTCGCAGCAGACGGTGAGCGGCGGTTCACGGTGGCGGCGCTCGACCTCGGCATCAAGCGCATGACGCCGGTCCGGATGGCCGAGCGCGGCATCGAGGTGCACGTGCTGCCGGCGACGGCCACCGTCGAGGAGGTGCTCGCGACCGGCGCCGACGGGGTGTTCCTGTCCAACGGCCCCGGCGACCCCGCGACGGCCGACCGGGCCGTGGCGCTGACGTGCGACCTGCTCCGGCGCCGAACCCCGGTCTTCGGCATCTGCTTCGGCAACCAGATCCTCGGCCGGGCGCTGGGCCTCGGCACCTACAAGCTGCGGTACGGCCACCGGGGCATCAACCAGCCCGTCCAGGACCGCTCCACCGGCAAGGTCGAGGTCACGGCACACAACCATGGGTTCGCCGTGGACGCGCCGACCGACGGCCCCTTCGAGACGCCTCTCGGCGCGGCCGAGGTCTCGCACGTCTGCCTCAACGACGGAGTGGTCGAGGGCCTGCGGTGCCGCGA
>JBOGDX010000549.1:0-2253 GCA_050743225.1 Actinomycetes bacterium
GAGCCAGCGACCACCCGGGCCCATCGCACGTGGACGGGGTCGGAGAGCTCCCCCCAGTCCAGGCCCTGGCGCGCCTGCAGGGCCAGGGCCGCCGCGGCCATGAGGGCGACGACGAGCACGGCGCGCAGGGCTGTGTCCGGCCCGCGCTCGCTCACAGGGGTCATCCAACCGTGCCCATCCGCCCGGCGTGTGCGGCGACCTGGTCACGGTTCCGCAGCGATCCGCCAGCGCAACCGCCCTGACCCGCCCTCTTCCCCCACACGGTTCCCGGGTCGCTTCAGCAGGCGGGGGGACGCCGCAGCATGCCTGCACGCCTGCTGCCGGGGGTGCCCGGCTGCCATACGTGGTCGATTCCGCGGGGCGCCGCGAGACGCCCGGTGGGTGGCTCGGCCAGGAAGGTGGGGGCCGATCGTGTCGAATCGGTTGACGGTGGAGATCAGTGGAGTACAGTGGCGCGCAGTGGGGGAGTGGTTCGCCAGCAGTGCCAGGGGAGGTGGGTCGATGTGGGGCAGGACGGTGCCTTGGGTGGACCGGTGCTCTCGGCGCTCCCGGCGTTCCCAGCCTTTCTGGGCACCCATTACCCCCGCATGGACGACAAGGGCCGGCTTTTCCTGCCCGCCCGGTTCCGCGACGCGCTGGCCGGTGGGCTCGTGATCACCCGCGGCCAGGAGCGCTGCCTCTACGTCTTCCCGGACGAGGAGTTCGCGCAGATGTACGCGCAGATGCGCCAGGCGCCGGTCACCAGCAAGGCGGCCCGCGACTTCCAGCGCGTGTTCCTCTCCGGAGCGTCGAACGAGACCCCCGACAAGCAGGGCCGGGTGACCGTCCCGCCGCACCTGCGCGAGTACGCCGGGCTGACCAAGGAGTGCGTCGTCGTGGGGGCCGGGTCGCGGGTCGAGGTCTGGGACGCCCGGGCCTGGGCCGCTTACCTGACCGACCAGGAGGGGCCGTTCGCGGACCTGTCCGAGGAGGTGCTGCCCGGCCTCATCTGACCGAGACCCACGCAGCAGTCGCCTTCGGGTGACTCGACGTTCGACGTTCGGCGTTCGACGTTCGGCGTGCGGCGAGGTCTCCACCCGCTCCGCAGCGCTGGCACCCCTTCCCCGGTGCCAGACCTGCTTCCCCAACGAGCGGTTGGAGACCTGGCGGCACGGCGGACCGCCCAACCCCATCCAGCCACCAGCACGACACCGCAGCACGTTCCATGAAGGGTCGAGATGGACCGAGCACTGCCGGCCGAGGAGTTTCCCATCCCCGAGATGGATCCCCTGGCCGACGAGACGCGCCTTTCCGCGCTGCTGCTTGGTGGGGCCCTGGGCGTGATGGGCCTGGTGGCCGCGGTGCTGCTGCTGCTGACGACCCGGTTCGGCGGCTGACCGACATGACGCCGGACCGGCACGTGCCCGTCCTGCTGGCCCGCACGCTCGAGCTGCTCGCCCCGGCCGTCGGCGGCCGGGAGGCCGTCGTCCTCGACGCGACCCTGGGGATGGGCGGGCACAGCGCGGCGCTGCTGGAGACCTTCGGGTCGCTGCGGCTCATCGGCCTCGACCGTGACCCGCAGGCGCTGGCGATCGCAGGGGAGCGGCTGGCTCCGTTCGCGGAGCGGGCGACCCTGGTGCACGCGGTGTACGACGAGCTGGCCGACGTGCTCGCGCGCTCCGGCGTGCGCCGGCTGCACGGCGCGCTGTTCGACCTCGGGGTCTCGTCGCTGCAGCTCGACGAGAGGACGCGGGGCTTCGCCTACGCCCACGACGCCCCGCTGGACATGCGGATGGACCAGACCCGCGGGATCACCGCCGCCGACGTGGTCAACACCTACGAGCCGGCCCGCCTGGCCCGGGTCCTCCGGGAGTACGGCGAGGAGCGCTTCGCCCGCCGGATCGCCGACGCCCTCGCGCGGGAGCGGGCGAAGGAGCCGTTCACCGGCACGGCCCGGCTCGCCGAGCTGGTCCGGGCCGCCATTCCCGCCGCGACCCGGCGGACCGGCGGGCATCCCGCGAAGCGCACGTTCCAGGCGCTGCGCATCGAGGTCAACGGCGAGCTGGCCGCGCTCGAGCGGGCCCTGCCGGCCGCGGTGGACGCGCTCGGGGTGGGCGGGCGGATCGTCGTGCTGGCCTACCACTCGCTGGAGGACCGGCTGGTCAAGCGGACCCTGGTGGCCGGTGCCACCAGCACCGCACCGCCCGGGCTGCCGGTCGTGCTGCCCGAGCACGAGCCGCTGCTGCGGCTGCTGACCCGCGGCTCCGAGGAGCC
>JBOGDX010000550.1:0-2235 GCA_050743225.1 Actinomycetes bacterium
GCATTTGAGGTCGCTGGCGCAGATGCCGACCGAGCCGACGCGAATGACGACCTCGCCCGGTCCCGGCGCCGGCACCGGCGCTGCCCGGCGGGCCCGCGCTGGTCGACGAGACCCTGACCGTGCCGGCCGGGGGCAGCGCCCTCACGGCAGGCGCCCTGCAGCAGGGCCGGGACTACCTCGTCGAGGTGTCGGGCACCTACCGCTACGGCGCAGGAGCCGGGCAGCAGGCGGACGCCGAGTGCTCCCGCTCGTCCGGCGACGGCACCTGGCGCCGCGACCGGTCGGTCCACGCGGCCCAGCCCGGCGAGGACCACCTGGACCTCTACGTCGACGGTCACGACCTCTACTCCGACGCCGACGTGGACACCGGTGGCGGCTGCGACGTGCGCACCCACACCTACCGCGACACGATCACGCCGACCCGCACCGGGCGGGTCGCCCTGGAGCTGTGGGACCCGACGGTGCCCACGGACAACGCGGGTGGGCTCACCGTGCGGATCATCGCCTCCGAGCCGCGGGACGAGATGGGATGGGCACTGCCGGCCGGAGCCGGCGCCGGCGTCACCAGCCCCGGCGCGCTCGAGGCCGGCGTCACGTACCTGGTGATGGTCACCGGCACGGTGGACGCGGGCGCGGGTGTCACGTCCGACGCGGAGTGCTCGGCAACGGCCGCCGACCCCGTCTGGCGGCGCGACCGGTCGGTCGTGGCGGGCAGCCCGACAGCCGACCACCTCGACGTGCTGCTCGACCGCGACGACGTGACGTTCCGCCCGGTGTCCGACCCTGACGGCGACGGCTGCGACAGCGAGGGCCACGCCTATCGGCTGGCGGTCACCCCCGACCAGACGCGACCGGTCAACCTGCGCGTCGACGACCCGCACTGGTCCGACGACGGCGGGGAGCTCACCGTCCGGGTCGAGCGGGTCCGACCCGTCGTCGGCACCGAGACGGTCACCGTCGACACCGCACGGCCGGACGTCGAGACCGCGCGGACGTACCTGGCCGGGCAGCCCCTCGAGCTGACTGCGACCGGCACGTACGCGTTCGGGCCGGGCGTGGCAGCGGACGCCGAGTGCTCGGCGACCACATCCGACCCGACGTGGCGGGCCTCCCGCGGCACCTTGTTCTCGGAAGGGCGTTACCTGGGCGACGTCACGGTCGACGGCAGGGGCGACTGGACGGGTACGGCGGGTCAGCGGTGCGACGCGGCTACCCACGCGTACACGTGGACGTACACCCCGTCGGTCAACGGGCCGCTGCTGCTCGGCGTGGCGGACCCGGACCGGGCCGACAACTCCGGCACCGTGACCGTGACCATCACCCCAGCGGCCTCGGGAGTCTGACCATGATCCGTCCGGCGAACGGTCTCGCCGGCCTGCGAGCCGCCGCCCTCGTGACCGGACTCGTGCTGTCGCTCGCTGCCTGTGGTGCGGCGACCGCCGACCAGAGTGCGGGCCCGGGCGGACCGGGAGGCGGCAAGACGGCCTCCCCGACCCCGGAAGGGCCGGACCCGTCGGACCGGCCGGACCCGGCGCTGAGCGGTCAGCCGGTGCCGACCCTCCCGCCCGGGGACCCGGGCACCGGGCCGGACGCCGAGGGCACGACCGGCTCGCCGGACGACAGGGCCGGCTCCGACGGGCACACCGGCGGGCACTCCGACCACGACGAGGGCGGTGTCACCTCGGTGCCGGTCACCGCCACCGTCGATACGGAGACGGTCGCCGCCCTCGCCGGCGGCACCTGGGTCGAGGGCGACGCGGGGTGGGGCGGCTGCGAGACGGGGCGGCCCGCGGGAGCGACCGCGAGCCGGACGCTGGCGCTGACATCCGCCGAGGGGCGGCTGGTGCAGACGGTGTCGGCGCACGAGACCGTCCGGGCTGCGCGGGACGCCGTCGACGCCGTGGCGGATCGCCTGGCCGGCTGCGGCTTCACCGGGGCTTGCGACCCGCGGCTGGGTGAGGCCTCGGCCGAGATGTCGAGGATCTCCGCCGCCGGTCAGACGGAGCGTGCGCTCGTCGTCGCCACCGAGGGGGCGACGGTGCTGCTGGTCGGCGTGGGGTCGTCGGCCGCCGACGGGGCCTGGGAGTCGCTGGCCGACGTGGCGATGGGCACCGCGTGTGCGGCCGGGGTCCACGGCTGCCACTGACGCGCCGCACCGGCCGCCTCAGCGCGGAGGAATCAGCAGGACGCTGCCCGCCGCGACCGCGGAGGAGTCGAGCGCGTTGAGGTCGATGA
>JBOGDX010000551.1:0-2231 GCA_050743225.1 Actinomycetes bacterium
CCACCGACGGTCGGCGCCCAGCGCCGGACTCGGTCCTGACGCGCACGGCCGAGGGGCTGGCCCGGCGACGGCTCAGCCTGGCGCTGCTGAACCGTCGTACCGGACGTATGCGTTCGGCGCAGCACCCGGCGAGCTGGAGGGCATGGACGTGGACCGCGAGCTGCTGTTCGCGGCGGCGCTGCTGCACGACGTCGGGCTCCCGACCTCAGCACCGCAGGTCGACTTCACCCGGGCCAGCGCCCGCGTCGCCCGTGACGTCGCCGAACAGGTCGGGCTCTCCACCGCCGCCAGCGACATCCTGCGGAGCGCCATCACGCTGCACCACACCCCGGGCGTGACGCCGGCGCGCGGCCAGGTCGCGTACCTCCTTTCAGCCGGCGCCGCCCTCGACGTCGTCGGTCTCCGGTCCTGGCAGCTGGCTCCCGAGCTGCTTGCCGCGGTCCTCGCCGCGCATCCGCGGGTCGGCTTCAAGCCCGAGTTCGCCGCCGCGTTCCGGACCGAGGCCGCTCGGGTGCCGCGCGGCCGTGCCGCGTTCCTACGCCGGCACGCGTGTCATGCCGTGCGATGCCCACTTGGCACCGCCGGAAGTGCGGTGGATGTCGACACCGTCGAGACGGGGCTCGTCAGCTCGGCGCTTCGGCCGCGTTGCCGTGGGTCACTCGCAGGTAGTAGCCATCCGGGTCGACCACTCGGAAATCGCGCAGCCCCCACGGCCGGTCCGTGAGCGGTTCGGCCAGCGACCAGCCCTTCTCGGTCACCCGGGCGGCAGCCGCCTCAACCGCGGCAGGGTCGTCGAGCTCCAGGACGACCTCGACACCCGCACCCGGTCCGCGGGCCACGCTCGCCTGGGTGTGCCCGGGGCCGGTCCCGTCCGGCGGCAGCTTCGCGATCGGCCCCAACCCGAGCACTACGTCGCCCCGCTGCAGGCTCGCGTAGCCGGGGTCGGCGCGGACCAGGCCGAAGCCCAGAACGTCGACGTACCAGGCGACGCTGCGCTCCAGGTCAGCAACGAACAGCTCGAGCCGCAGGCGCATCATCCAGCGAGATTCCATGGCGCCCCCAACTCCAGGCGTCTTCGTATCACCCTTCCGTTACGCCATCCTCGGCCGGTTTCGGCCGAAACGCTCGCTCAGTGCACATGCATCGCGGTCGGTGGTGGTGGGTGCGGTTTCGGTCGGGGCGGGGCTGCGGCAGGTGCGATACGTGTCGTGCTGGCCGTGCCGCCCTGCTCACCGGGAGTCCAGAGGTGAGCCGGTGCGGACCGCGGTGACGACCTCGGTGATGGCGCGGACCGACTCGACCGACCCGGCAGCGTCGTCGAGGAGTCCGACGTGGGTGGTGTCCGCAACCCAGTGGCTGCTGTTGGTCGACAACGCCGCCATCTGGTCCTGCGCGGCGGCCCAACCCTTCGTGCCGTCCGCGTTCTCGCGGGCGGTGACCACCGCGAGCGGCTTCGGGTCGAACGTGGTCAGGGCCTGCGCCTGCGCGAACACGTCCCGCAGCTGCGACTGCTCGTCGCGCATGTTGCGGGCCCCCCGGGGGCTGGTCGCGAACGCCCGGACCTGCGCCGCAGCGTCCGGGGTCAGGGCGGTGGACGCGGAGGCGGGGGTGAGCTGCAGCGCGCCGAGTCGGGACAGGGTGGGGAGCACGGGGAGCAGCCGGCGCATCATCGCGTAGGTGCCGGGGAAGTCGGGCTGGTCGGTGAACTGGTGCGGGCTGGACGAGTCCAGCAGCACCATTCCGGCGACCTGAGCCGGGTACTGGGCGGTGTAGGTCATGGCCAGCGTGCCGCCGGAGGAGTGCCCGGCCAGCACGTACGGGCCTGTCTCGCCGGCGCGGGCCAGCAGGGTGTGCAGGTCGGCGGCGACGGCGAGCCCGTCCTGCGGGCCGTCGGCGTCGCCGCTCCAGCCCTGACCGGATCGGTCGTACGCGCAGACCCGGGTGGTCTTGGCGACCTTGGCGGTGATGGCGCTCCACAGCGGCGAGGTCTTGCTGAGACCGTTCTCGAGAACGACGGTGGGGCTGCCGGTGCCGGTGCAGTCCAGGTGCAGGCGGTGCCCGCCCACGTCGTAGGAGGCGCCGGGCATCGAGTACCGGCCCTCGTCCCGGGTCAGCGCGACGCCTTCGACCATGCCCCCGACCGCTGCGGCGGCGAGCGCGCCGATGACCGGGTACAGCAGCCACCGCGCCCGGCCGGCCATGTTGCGGCGCACGGCGCGGACCATCCAGAC
>JBOGDX010000552.1:0-2228 GCA_050743225.1 Actinomycetes bacterium
CTCGCAAAGTGGCTCGCATCGCCGGGGTAGAACGCCGTGACGCTCGCAAACGTCTGCGCGGGCGTGTAGCCAGCGGTGCAGGCCGACGTTCCCGGTCCAGTCGGCGAGAGGAAGCACGTTCCCATAAGTGTGCCGCTGGTGGCGCTGAGGAACACGGTTCCCGATGGCGGCGGCGGGTCGCTCGGGTTCGCGGCCGTCACCGTGGCCGTGCACGTGCCGGTGACGCCGATCATGCTGACGCTGCAGCTGACGGTCGTCGTCGTCGGTCGTGGCGTGACGGTGATGAACGTGTTGTCGCCGCTCGGGGTGTTGTTTGCGTCGCCCGGGAAGAACGCGGTGATCGTCTGCGGCCCGCCGCGCGCCGGTGTGTAGTCGACGGCGCACTGAGACGTCTGACTCGTCGCGCCCCCGCCGACACGCACAAGCGTGCAGGGGCCGTCGAATGTTCCCGGGCCGTTGCTCGACATCCCGACGGTACCGGTCGGCGCGAACGGGAAGAACCCCGTCGCCGTCACGTTCACAACGCACGTCGTCGTCTGGCCAACCTGGAGCGTCGACGGTAAGCACGACACGTTCGTCGACGTGGGCGCCGCTGATGCAATCGGTGCCTGAATCGCCATCGCGGCACCTGCGACCACCATGAGCAGCATTGCTACGGTCGCGCGTCGCTTCATAGTCATAGCCCCTCCTGTTCGCCCGATCTACTCGGGTCCGTTGACGGCACCCTCGGCAGTCGTCTCGACTCCCGGCCATGGCGCTTCTGGGGCGCGCCATTGGCCTGTTGCGGGGCACTTTTCTAACACACCCTCGCCGGCATTACTAGCAAGGTCTCCTGGCACGAGCGAGAGGGCTGAATGTCGGCGGCGGTCTGTACTTCTCCAACTGGTCGCTCGCGTTCCCTGACCTTGAGATTCACGTGGTGAGGAACTACGGTTTAGCCGAGAAGCAGTGGAAATACGAAGACGACAAGGACGTTCCGTACGTCGTCGACATCTGGACTGATCAGGCAGAGATTGACATCGACGCGATCGTCCGGTCCCTCGAGGCGGTGGTTCAGGGATGCCGTCTCCTCGAAATCTGAGGTGAGCCTTCTCGCTTGGGCCAGTGTTCGGCAATGTCATCCGAGCGAGACGGATTGCTCTGGCTTGGTCGGTGGCAGGCGTCGCTTCTCCCAGTAGGACGTCCCGGCCGGAGGTCGGTCGGCCGGTTCGTCTCTGTGAGTCCGCAGCGCGCGTAGAGGGCACGGGATGCGCGGTTCTCCGGCGTGGGTTCGGTCCAGACGGTGTCCGCGCTCGGCTCGCGCTCGAAGACGAGTTCGATCAATCGCGAGAGGCCGGCGGTGGCGATCCCTCGCCCTTGCGCTTCGGGCACGAGCTTGATGTCGAGTTCGGCGCGTCGGTGCTCGGGGTCGAGCCGGTAGAACAGCTCGCCACAGAATCCGAGATCGGAGGCGCGTATGACGAAGTGGTGCACGTGTGTGTTCGACCGGAGTGCGTCGAACCACTTGCGCAATGCCTCCTCGTCGCAGCCGAGGCCATCGGGGAAACCGACCCACTGCATTACCCTGTCGTCGTTCCAGAGCCGACCGAGGTCGGGAAGGTCGTTCGCCGTCGTCTCACGAATCGTCAGGCCCATCCCCGATGCGCGGTAGTGCTTACTCGGCTGCGCCAGCGTTCTGTCGCCTGAGGAGCAGAGGCGCCCCCGAACGGCGTGGCCTATTTTCGCCACGCTGAGCAGGTGATAGAGGCGCCTGACGGAGCCAAATCCGCGTGCCGCTTGACCCTCTGCGTTTCCGAGGCCGGAGACCTCAACCGTCCCCTCTAGTCACCCCGTTCCCCACCAGCCCACGCACGGTAATTGTCAGTCCGAGTTGTTTGTGGACACAGCGTCCGTGGAACGCTTGGGCGGGAGTCGAGGAGATCAACATTCCCACCACGAAGGCATTGATGTCGTCCGCAAGCTTCTGCGAGAGTCATCCGCCTACCTGAAGGACGTGATCCAGGGAGGTCGGACATGATGCTCGTTCGACGCACGGAGGTGATTCGCAATGGCTGAGAGGAAACCCGCAAAGAAGGGCACGCAGAAGTCCACCAGTGGGATCGAGTCAAGTCCCAGGACGTGGTGTAACTCGTCGGCATGAACGGCGGCTCAGGCCGCGGTGAGCTCGCGAGCCTCCTCTCTGTCTTTGCCTTCTTTCTCTTCCTGATCGAGGACCGCTTCGAGCGAGT
>JBOGDX010000553.1:0-2226 GCA_050743225.1 Actinomycetes bacterium
GCGTCGCCGCGGCACTGCAGCCGGTGCAGCTCGGCGGTCGCCTCCAGCAGCTGCGCCGACGACAGGGTCCACAGCTCGGCGTCGGCCAGCCGGTCCAGCAGCACCGACAGCTCGCCCAGCGCGGCGGTCACCGGGTCGGTGAGCGGCGGGTCGAGCACCTCGGACATGGGACCAACCTAGCCGCCACCCCCGACACAAACCCGGCCCGTCGTACCCGCCGAAACCCCTTTGTGGACAACGGATTCTGTCCACAGGCGAGCAACGCGGCCACGCCCTACGTGGTCAGCCAGGCGAGCATGCGCTGCTCGCACTCGACGATGTTCGCCATGTCGCAGTACTCCTCGCGCTGGTGCGCCACGCTCGGATCGCCCGGGCCGTAGTTGACCGCCGGCACGCCCAAGGCGGAGAACCGCGACACGTCGGTCCAGCCGAACTTCGGCTGCGGCGCCCGACCGACCATCTCGACGAATGCGGCGGCCGCCGGGTGCGCCAGGCCGGGCAGCGCGCCGGGAGCCGAGTCGGACACGACGACGTCGAAGCCGTCGAGCACCCGTCGTACGACCTGCTCCGCCTCCGCCTCGGACTTGTCGGGCGCGAAGCGGTAGTTCACGGTGACGCGGCACTCGTCCGGGATGACGTTGCCGGCGACTCCCCCGCTGATCCCGACGGCGTTGAGCCCCTCGCGGTAGACGAGTCCGTCGATCGTGACGGTCTCGGGCTCGTAGGTCGAAAGGCGCTGCAGCACCTCTCCCGCGGCGTGCACCGCGTTGCGGCCCATCCATGCTCGGGCCGAGTGCGCGCGGTGACCGCGCAGCACGATGTCGGCGCGCAGCGTTCCCTGGCAGCCGCCCTCGACCCTGGCGTTCGTCGGCTCCATGAGCACCGCGAAGTCCGCCGCGAGCCAGCCCGGGTGGTTGCGGGCGATCCGGCCGAGCCCGTTCTTGTCGGCCTCGACCTCTTCGTTGTCGTAGAAGACGAAGGTGATGTCCCGGTTGGGTGACGGCAGGTGCGCGGCCAGCCGCAGCGCGACCGCGACTCCGCTCTTCATGTCCGTGGTGCCGCAGCCGTGGATGCGGCCGTCGGCAACCCGGCACGGCAGGTTGCCGCCCACCGGAACGGTGTCCAGGTGACCTGCCAGGACGACCCGTTCGGGGCGACCGAGCGTCGTGCGGGCCACGAGGGCGTCCCCGTCGCGGTCGACGGAAAGGTGCGGCAGGGCCAGCAGCACGCGTTCGACGGCGTCGGCCAGCCGACGCTCGTCACCACTGACGGACTCGATGTCGCAGAGCGCGACGGTGAGCGCCACGGCGTCGAGCGAGGTGTCGAGGTCGGCCATGACCGCAGACCCTACGGGCCGAACACGCAGAACTCGTTCCCCTCCGGGTCGGCGAGCACGTGCCAGTCGATGTCATTGCCGGGCTCGCGCAGGACCCGCGCGCCGCGACCCACGAAACCCTCGACGTCCTCGCTCACGACATCCCAGTGCCAGCGGTTCTTGACGGTCTTCGCGTCCGGGACGCCGACGAACTTCCACACGTCCCAGGGGAGGCCGGCAACGTGGGCGAGCCAGCGCGGCCGTCCGTCTGGCCCGTCCACCACGTCGGCGCCGAGCACCTCCCCCCACCACGCTGCCTGGGACACTGGGTCCGCCGCATCCACGACGAGCGCCGTCGGCTCGCCCCGGTCGCCCGGGAAGACGCACAGCTCGTTGCCTTCGGGATCGGTCAGCACCACCCATCTGTAGCGCGCCGTCTCGTGGTCGCCGACCACGCGCGCGCCGGCAGCAACGAGCGGGGCGTACGTCGGGAGCACGAGGTCGAGGTGAACCCGGTTCTTCACCGACTTCGGCTCCGGGACCGTGTTGAACCAGATGGTGCGACCGGGCTCCGACCCGCGCAGCACCGCGTCCTCGCCGTCCTGCACGTCGAGCCGCAACCCGAGCACGTCGCGCCAGAACGTCGCGACCCGCTCCGCGTCGTGCGCGTCCGAGCAGAGGTCCTTCCACCTGGCCAGCGCCATGGCGGCAGACCCTACGGCGGCGGCCGTGCCTTCCGCGGACGCCCCGGTGCCAGTAATGTCCACGAACCATGACGAACCGGATGTTCCGCCCGACCCTGCTGGTGGCCCTGGCGGCCCTCGTGGCGACGCTGATCACCGGCCCGGTCGCGGCCAACGCCGACGCAGCCCGGCGCGCCGACGCCGCGAGTGCGAGCCGCACGCTCGCGT
>JBOGDX010000554.1:0-2224 GCA_050743225.1 Actinomycetes bacterium
CCCTAGGACGGCGTAGTAGTCCAACTGTCGGCTGGCCACTCAGCTCTCTCCCACGATCTTGCCGACGTACCTGGCCACGGCGCGCACCGCTCCCATCGTTCCGGGGTAGTCCATCCTGGTCGGGCCGATCACGCCCAGCTTGGCCAGGGTCTCGCTCTCCGAGCCGTAGCCGACGCTGACGACGGATGTGCCGGCCAGTCCCTCGTGGGCGTTCTCCGAGCCGATCCGCACCGTGAGCACCGACGGGTCGCCGACCTCCCCGAGCAGGCGGAGCAGCACCATCTGCTCCTCCAGTGCCTCGAGAACAGGCCGGATCGTCTGCGGGAAGTCCGGGCCGAACCGGGCGAGGTTCGACGTGCCGCCGAGGACGATCCGGTCCTCGTGCTGTTCGACCAGGCTCTCCAGCAGCGCCGAGAGCACGGTTGAGACCGCCGGCCTCTGGTCGACGGTGAACCGCTCCGGCAACTCGCTGAGCCGACCGGCCGCCTCGGCCAGCCGCACCCCGACCGTTGCCGCGTTGAGCTGCGCGCGCAGCTCGCCGAGCAACGTCTCGGGCATGTCCGCCACCGTCTCCACCACACGCTGCTCGACGCGCCCGGTGGTCGTGATGAGCACGACCAGCAGCCGGCTGGGCGTCAGCGGCACGAGCTCGACGTGGCGCACCCCGGACCGCGACAGCGACGGATACTGCACGACCGCCACCTGGTGGGTCAGCTGGGCCAGCAGCCGGACCGTGCGCGCCACGATGTCGTCGAGGTCGAGGGCGCCGTCGAGGAAGGACTGGATGGCCCGGCGCTCCGGCGGGGACAGTGGTTTGACGGTGGACAGGCGGTCGACGAAGAGTCGGTAGCCCTTGTCGGTGGGGATGCGACCGGCGCTGGTGTGCGGCTGCGCGATGTAGCCCTCGTCCTCCAGCGCCGCCATGTCGTTGCGGATAGTGGCCGGCGAGACACCCAGGTTGTGCCGCTCAACCAGGGCCTTGGACCCCACGGGCTCCTGTGTGAAGACGTAGTCCTCGACGATGGCGCGCAGCACGTCGAGCTTGCGGTCATCGAGCTTGCGGTCGTCGAGCACGGCACCTCCCGGGGACGCTCACCGACCCACGGTCAGGCCGCGGTCGCAGACATCTGGCACTCGATCAGCTGGAGTGCCAAGTGTACGACGGGTGGCGCCGGTGCGGCGCGTCCCGTGGCGCGCCACCTGTCGGCCCGACAGGCTTGCGTCGTGGAGCGGTACGCGGGTGACGTGCTCGTCTCGGCCCGGCTGCCGCGGCGCACCGTCCCGCAGGTCCCCGCCGAGCCGGACCTGGTCGTCGAGGACGCGGAGACCGGGTTCTGCGGCGCGGTCGTGCGGTGGGAGAAGACCGCCGGCGGCCCGACCGTGACGCTCGAGGACCGCCACGGTCGGCACCGGGTGTTCCCGGCGGGCCACGGCTGCCTCGTCGACGGCGCCCCGGTGGAGCTGGTCCGCCCCCAGCCCCTGGAGCCATCGGCTACGGCCGGCCGGACCGCGTCGGGATCGGTGGCGACCCGACAGGCCCGGGCCAGGGTGGCCAGGGCGAGCCGCATCTACGTCGAGGGCCGTCACGACGCCGAGCTGGTGGAGAAGGTGTGGGGCGACGACCTGCGCCGGGAGGGCGTGGTCGTCGAGCACCTCGGCGGCGTCGACGACCTGCCTGCAGAGGTGCGCGCCTTCGGGCCGGGTCCGGGTCGTCGGCTGGGGGTCCTCGTCGACCACCTGGTGCCCGGCAGCAAGGAGTCGCGGCTGGCGCAGCGGGTGGCGTCCCCGCACGTGCTGGTCCTTGGCCACCCGTACGTCGACGTGTGGCAGGCCGTCCGCCCCTCCGTGATCGGCCTCGATGCGTGGCCGGAGGTGCCGCGCGGCGTCCAGTGGAAAGACGGGGTCTGCGCGGCGCTCGGCTGGCCGGTCGACCCCCCGGCGGCGTGGCGGCGGATCCTGGGTGCCGTCCGGACCTACGCCGACCTGGAACCGAGCCTGCTGGGCCGGGTCGAGGAGCTCATCGACTTCGTCACCAGTGAGTAGCCTGACCAGATCGGGAGGAGATCACCATGTCCGAGCAGCCACCCCAGCCACCGGGTCCACCACAGCGCCCCGATGGGGAGCCAGCCACCCCGCCCCCACCCCCACCGTCGACGCCGACGCCCCCCACTCCCCCGCCCGGCGGCCCGGGGCCTGCCGCACCTCCACCGCCGCCCGGCGGTGG
>JBOGDX010000555.1:0-2221 GCA_050743225.1 Actinomycetes bacterium
TCTGGTCGCGGAGAGCCGGCGGACCGGCCGCCCCCTCGAGATCGTCCTGTTCGACCCGCGGAAGGCAACCGGTCAGGGCGTGGCCTACTCCACCACCGACCAGCGGCACCTGCTCAACGTCCCCGTGGCGAACATGAGCGCCCACTGCGACCAGCCCGGCCACCTCCTGTCCTGGCTGCACGCCACCGGCTGGCCCGAGGCAGGCCCCGACGCCTTCGTCCCCCGATGTCGCTACGGCCGCTACCTCGAGGCGACGCTGGACGCGGCGGTGGCGGCCGGCTCAGGCACGACGGTCCGCCGCGTCCACGCCCGGGTCACCGGGCTCACGCGTACAGGTGAGAGCCTCCGCGTGCACCTCGGCGGCGCGAACCAGGTCCTCGTGGACGCCGCCGTTCTCGCCTCCGGTGTGTTCCCGCCCGGCACCGGCTGGGCACCTGCCGAGCTCACCGCGCACCCCCGGTTCGTCCGCGACCCTTGGGCCGCGAGGGCCCTCGACCCTCTCGTTCACAGCGACGACGACGTCCTGCTCGTCGGTACCGGCCTCACCATGGTCGACGTCGCCATGACGCTCGACCGTGCCGGCCGCATGCTGCATGCGGTCTCCCGCAGGGGCCGGCTGCCCCGACCCCACCGGGTCCGGCCGCGGCCGAGGGTGCGGCCCGACCTGCCGGCCGACCCCACGCTCGACGACCTGCGCCACGCCGTACTCAGCCAGGTGCGCGCCGAGCTCCGCGCGCACGGTGACTGGCGCCCCGTCATCGACGGGCTGCGGCCTCACGTGGCCGATCTCTGGGCCGGGCTCACCGTCGAGGACAAGGCGCGATTCCTGACCGAGGACGCCGCGCTGTGGGACGTGCACCGTCACCGGATGCCGCCGGACACCGCCCGCGCCGTCGCCGCGATGCGCCGGGCCGGCCGGTTGCGGGTCGCCAAGGGCCAGGTCACCGGCGTGGACACGGACCGGCCCGACCACCTCGGTGTCGCGCTGGACGACGGCACGACCCGCCAGGTCGGCTGGGTGGTGAACTGCACCGGACCGGCCGGCGATGTCGCCCGGGTCGGTGACACGCTGCTGGACGACCTGCTGGCCCGCGGGCTCGCCCGCACCGGCCCGCTCGGGCTCGGGCTCGCCACTGACGACGGCCGGCTGCTCGGCGTCGAGGCGGACCTGCCGGTCTGGACGCTGGGCGCCCTGCGGCGTGGCGAGCTGTGGGAGACGACGGCGATCCCGGAGATCAGGGTGCAGGCTGCCGACGTCGCCCGGCGGGCGCTCGACCGGCTGTCGATCCGCGCGGCGCGACGCAGCCGCCCGCCCAGGTCCACACCCGGCCGCCCACGCGACCTGCTGGGGCTCCCGCTGTCGACCACCGCCGAGGCCGCCGCGGCCTTCGACGCCGGGCTGGACAAGGTGATGCGGGTGCAGTACGGCGCGGAGGCGGAGTTCCGCCGGGCCGCCGGGCTCGACCCGGGCTTCGCACTCGCCCACGCGGCACTGGCGATGCTCGGCCACGAGGCGGGCGCGGACGTCGACGTCGACCGCGCCGTTCGCGACGCGCAGGAGTCGTTGCGTCGCCGGGGCGACGACAGGGAGCGCAGCCTGGTCGACGTCGTCACCCGCCGGGTCCGCGACTGCCAGGGCGAGGGAGCGCGCGCACTGAAGCGCCACGTCCGCGACCATCCGCGGGACGCGTTGGCGGTCAGCGCCGCGGTCCCAACGATCGCCTTCTCCGGCGTGACCGACATCCAGCAGGAGGCCTGGGAGCTCGTCGAGTCGCTGGCGCCGGCCTACGGCGACGACTGGTGGTACGCGGGCCTGCTCGCCTTCGTGCGTCAGGACCAGGGGCGGTACGACGAGGCGGCCGACCTGTCCGGTCGCGCCCTCGCGGTGCAGCCGTCCTCGGGGCACGCCGTGCACGCCCGCACCCACGTCCACTACGAGACCGGTGACCACACGGCCGGGCTCGCGTGGCTCGACCCGTGGATCGCGTCGAACAGCCGTGAGGCTTCGCATCTCGCGCACTTCTCCTGGCACGCCGCGCTGCACGAGCTGTCGATGGGCGACGCGGCCGCGGTCCGGGCGCGCTACGCGAGCCAGCTCGCCCCGCCGTACGTGCAGGGTGTGCGTGCCCTGGTCGACTCGGCGTCGCTGCTGTGGCGGTGCCACGTGACCGGATCGTGGGGCCAGCCCGGAGCGCTGCCGGTACGCGCGGTGCTCGACGCC
>JBOGDX010000556.1:0-2221 GCA_050743225.1 Actinomycetes bacterium
GTCTCGGGGTCGGCGACAGCATCACCGGCGGGGCGGGGGGATGTCTCGCTCATCGTCGTGGCGCGCTCTCTGGTCGGTTGTGGTCCGGACATGAAGAAGCCCCTCTCGCAGGAGGGGCGGCCGCGCGGACGTGGTGCGCGCGAAGGTCAGCGCGGCTCGGTAAGGAGCAGTCCGGGACGCATGCGGACACCATAACGGACCGTGCGGCACACCCGCCTCCCCACGACCGGGGTCCGGCGGGTCGGCTATTCGGCCGTGGCGGCTCGACGGGTGGGCGCGGCACCCTCCGTACGCAGCGAGCGGCGCAGGTACATCTCCTGATCGGCCTTGGCCAGCAGCGTCTCCAGGGAGCCCGCGTCCCAGGGCGCCAGCATCGCGCCACCGGCGCTGACCCCGACCGGCCAGGGCTCGGCCGGCACGGGCGCCTGCATCGCGACGGTGTCCCGCACCCGCCGCTCCAGCTCGAGCGGCGGCATCCCGGGCCCGGGTCCCACGACGCAGAACTCGTCACCGCCCCACCGCGCCACGATGTCCGTCGCCCTGGTGACGGTCCGCAACGCCTCGGCGACCGCGACGAGCACCTCGTCGCCCGCGGCATTCCCGCTGGCCTCGTTCACCCGCCGGAGCCCGTTGACGTCCACGAAGATGCAGTGCACCGCGTCACCGTGTCGACGAGCCGTCTCGACCATCTGCCCCCCGACCATCGCCAGGCCCCGCCGGTTCGCGACACCGGTCAGCGGGTCGCGCACCGACGCGGCCTCGGCGGCGACCCGCAGCCGGGCAAGCTCGCGCACGCCGGTCCGGCGCAGGTAGTTGACGCCGAGAGCCATGGTCGTGGCTGCCACGAGCCCGGCGACGAAGTGCGGCCACTGGGCTGCCGGCCCGACCACGACGGCACCGACCGCCCACCCGCCCCACACCAGGTACAACGTCGCCAGCAGCCAGCGCAGCGAGAGCAGGACGGCGCCCGCGCCAACGACCACGAGCAGCAGGTTGGTGGACAGAAGCGGCTGGTCGAGCAGCACCATGTGCGCCACCGCGCTCGCCCCCACGACGAGCACGAACGCCGAGGTCACGGGATGGGCGAGGTGGTCCGGAACGCGCCACCGGTGCTTCACGAGGGCGACGGCGCCGAACAGCAGTGCGGTCACAGCAGTAGACGGGACCAGCACCAGCCGCGCCCTGCCGTCGAGCAGGAACGGCTCCACCGCCGCGATGACGGTGAACAGGGCAGCAAGGCCGAGCGCAAGCGTGGTGACGGCAGCGTTCACTGCCGCGTCGTACGGCTGATCGGGGGAACGCGACACGACGACCCCCTCGCCACGCGGACTGGGCACGAGCACACCGTACGGCGGGACGGTCGACGGCGGGAGGGAGTTCGGGCGGACCACCCGGACGGATGCTGCCTCCGTGATCACCCCTCGGCGAGAAGGGCGTCGAGCGCCTCGTAGCCCTCGATCACGCCGACGTCCATCCCGCTGGCCATGATCATGTCGCGGGCCTCCATGGTGTCGACGACCGAGAGCCCGGTGACCCGGGTGCGGCCGTCGCCGAGATCCTCGAACGTCATGGTCTCGAGGCTGACGCCGTCGGGCACGCCCTCGAAGGTGAAGGTCTGCACCAGCCGCTCGTTGGGCCGCACCTCGTGGAAGGAGCCGTAGAACGCGGCGATCTCCTCGCCGTCGCGCCAGGCCGAGTAGCGGTAGCTGCCGCCGGTGCGGACGTCCCAGGTGCCGATCTGCATGGGAGTGTCCTTGGGACCGAGCCACCGGACGACCAGCTCCGGGTCGGTCCAGGCGCGGTACACCCGGTCGGCTGGCGCGTCGAAGTCGCGCACGATGCGGACCGTCGGCAGGTTGGGGTCGGCCTCGATGCGGGTCTCGTTCGTGGTGGTCCTGGTCATGACGCTGCTCCTTCTTCCTTATGGGTCCTGTCCTGCTCGTCGTCTCGCTCCTCGCCCATCTCCGCCAGGAGGGTGTCGAGGCGGCGGAACCGCTCCCCGGCCTTCCGGCGGTACCGCTCGATCCACTTGGTCATCAGGTCGAACACCTCTGCTTCGAGGTGGCGGGGCCGACGCTGGGCGTCGCGGCTGCGGCTGACCAGCCCGGCCTGCTCCAGCACCTTGAGGTGCTTGGAGACGGCCTGGACCGACACGTCGTAGGGCGCGGCCAGCTGGCCGACCGTCGCGTCCCCCACCGAGAGCCGGGCCACGATGTCGCGC
>JBOGDX010000557.1:0-2215 GCA_050743225.1 Actinomycetes bacterium
GTCCGCCGCCACCCGGCACGGCGCGCGTCCCGCAGGTCGGATCGCCCGGCTGCGGGCGGTCGCGCTCGACGTGCCGCAGACCGCCACCGAGCGAGTCCGCCGGGTGCTGCTCCGCCGCGAGGACGTGACGTCGGTCGACGTCGTGGCCCGGCGCTGGCTCACCGAGGAGCCGGCCGACCCGCGGTTCCCCGACCAGCGGGCCTACCTCGACGCCGTCCGCGCCACCGGCGCGTGGGGCCGGCCGGCGCACGGCGCGCCCGACGTACGCATCGCGGTCGTCGACTCCGGCGTGGACGTCCGCCATCCCGACCTCGCCGGCAAGGTCGCCGGCACCTTCAACGCCATCACCCGGGGCACCGACGTCCGCGACCTGGTCGGCCACGGGACGGGGGTCGCCAGCGTCGCCGCAGCCGCCACCGGCAACGGGGTGGGCATGTCCGGCGCCGGCTACGACAGCACGATCCTCGCGGCGAAGGTGGCCGACCGGACCGGGCGGATCTTCACCGACGACCTGGCCGCCGGGATCGTCTGGGCCGTCGACAGCGGCGCCGACGTGATCAACCTGAGCCTCGGCGGTCCCACGTCCGACCGGCTGGAGCGGGACGCGATCGCCTACGCGCAGCGGGCCGGCGTGCTGGTGGTCGCCGCGGCCGGCAACTCCGGAACGAGGAGCAAGCAGTTCCCGGCAGCCCATCCCGAGGTGCTGGCGGTCGGCGCGACCAGCGCGAACGGCAGCGTGCGCGCGCCGTTCAGCAGCTACGGCCCCTGGGTCGACGTCGCGGCCCCGGGCCGCAACATCGTGATCGCAGCCCCCGGCGGCGGCTACGAGACGGCGGACGGCACGTCGTTCGCGTCACCGCTCGTGGCCGGCGAGGTGGCTCTGCTCGAGGCCTTCCGCCCGGGCCGCTCGGCCGCCGATCTCGCCAACGCCGTCACCCGTGGGGCGAACACCGCGAAGCTCGGGTTCGCCCGCGGCCTGGTCGACTTCGCCGCGTCGCTGGACCTGCTGCCGCCCGACACGGTCCCGACCGTCTCCTCCCCGGCTGACGGGTCTACCAGCAGCGGTACGACCACGGTGTCCGTCAACAGCGGCGCTCCGCGCGTACGGCTGACCTTCGCCGACCTCACGACGGTCGTCGCCCCATCAGGCGGCGTCGCCACGGCGACCTTCGACACGTACGGCCTGGCAGGTGCCCAGCAGGTCACGGCGACCGACTGCAGCCGCATCGACCAGTGCGCAGCCGCCTCGGCGGCGGTCACGACGACCGTCAGCAACGCACCGCCGGTCCTGACCTCGCCCGCGGAGGGGTCGGCCCAGCTGGGCGACACGATCCGGGCCGCCGCCGATGCCCCCGCCGAGGCGGCGGTGCGCTTCCGGGTCGAGGGCGCCGACCCTGTCGTCTCGGCGGCCGGAGCGGTCGCCCACACGGCTGACCTGCCCACCGAGGGGCTGTCGGACGGTCGGCATGCCGTGTCCGCGGTCCTTTGCCGCCGCGACGGGACCGTCTGCGACACCGACACCGCGAGCCACGTGACGGTCTCGGTCGACCGACTGCATCCCCGCATCGCACGGGTCACCACCCAGCGGCTGAGCCCCAACGGCGACGGTCGCCACGACGCCGCGACCGTGCGCTACCTCCTCGAGAGCCGCCAGGCCGTCACGCTGCGCGTGCGCAACACCGCCGGCACCGTCGTGGGCCGGAGGCGCCTCGGGGTGCAGTCCGCCGGCCCGCACGAGCTGGTCTGGGGCGGCCGCGACGCGGCCCGGCTGAAGGACGGCCCGCTGACTCTCGAGGTGTCGACCCGCACCCCCGACGGCACGCAGGCCGGCCTCGCGACCCGTTCGATCACGCTCGACCGCGCCCGACCAGCGGTCCGGCATGTCACGAGCACCGATCGGCGGCTGTTCCCGGTCCGCGACGGCTACCGGGACGGCGTGGTGGTCGGCGGAACGCTGTCCGAGCGATACCGGTGGCTGCGCCTGGAGGTCCGGTCCTCCTCCGGCGATCGGGTGTTCGCCCGGCGCAGCCCGGCCGGTGCAGCCGGACGGACGGGTGTCGAGTGGGACGGCCGGAGCACCGGCGGGCGACTGCTGCCCGCCGGCCGCTACTCGCTGCGCCTGGTCGCGCAGGACCGCGCCGGCAACCGTGGCGCGAGTGCCACGCGGACGGTCAGCGTCTCGCGGCAACAGCTCGTCCGCCGGACGGGCTCGGTG
>JBOGDX010000558.1:0-2210 GCA_050743225.1 Actinomycetes bacterium
TCCGTCGAGTGGGCGACCCGGACGATCCCGGAGGACACGTAGCCGACCCACAGCCGGCCACGCGAGTCCTGCGCCAGCGCGGCCGAGCTCGTCCCGCGAGTCGCCACCAGCTTCTGCGACCCCCGGTCCAGCCGGAACTCGCGGTCCTTGCGGTCGAAGGTCAGCGAGGAGACGACCAGACCCTTGAGGGTGTTGTTGAGCACGTGCACCGACGAGCCGGAGGCGAGCGCGTCGCCCACGCCGACCGGTCGGTCGGTCAGCACCGTCTCGGTGACCCGCCAGCTGTGGTCGGCCATCAGCTCGGCCACGCGGACCGTCCGGTCCGGCCGGTGGTACATCAGCGCCCACCAAGAGCCGTCGTGCCACCAAAGCTTGTTCTGCGGCTTCGCCGCGGTGGGTGTCAGGTGGGTGCGCGCGTGGTCGTACCCGGGACCGGGGTAGGTCGCGTAGTGCCCCGGGTCGGCGGCCGCGGGGGGCGCGCCGAGTCCGACGACCAGCGCGCCGAACAGCGCGCCGACGCCTCGCCCGACCCGACCGCGCATCCGGCACCGCCCCGAGAGGTCGACGACTCGACCGACCGGGCTCCCGTGACGGGTGCCCGGCCTCCCCCCGTCGCGCATTCTGCACGAGTGGTGACATCCCGTCGACCAAATCATGCGAACAGCCGCGCACCCGTCTCCGCGCTCCCGATCCGGGCAGGTCGGGCGTGCGCCTGTCCGACGTACGAGATTTCATTCTTCCGGCTGACGCCCCGGCCACTCGGATGGACAATGTCGGCGGGGTTGGAGGCGCCATGGCTGGGGGGCGGACCGCAGGGCGGTCGGGCGGGGTGTCGTCCTGATGCCGTCGCTGATGGTGCTGGCCGCGCTACCGCTCATCGTCGCGCTCACGATCTTCGGCTTCCGGCGCCCGGTGGACCTGCTGCTGCCGGCGTACGCCGCCACGGTGCCGTTCGGGAAGCTGCTGAGCACAGGGGTGGCGCCCCCCTTCGACTCGATGTCGAGCCTGCTCGCCCTGGTGCTGCTCGCGGCCCTGTCCGCCAAGGCGCTCTACGGCCGGTCGGCGCAGTCCCGGTTCCCGGCCACCGCGCCGATCTGGCTGCTCTTCCTCGGCCTGACGGGGGCGTCGGCGGTCTGGAGCGTGTCGCCGCAGATCACCCTGGAGGCCTTCCGCAACCTGGGGATCCTGGTCGCGCTGTACGTCCTCGTCGCGCTCACCCCGTTCACGCTGCCGGAGCTGCGGCGGCTCGAGTCGGCCATCGTGCTCGGCGGTGTGGCGGCGGCCTCTTACGGGATCTTCCAGTTCGTGACGGGGACCCTGCCGGTCGACCTCGAGGGCGGCGGCGGCGGGCGGTTCGGCCGGGACCTGCTCGGCGCCAACAACACCGCCGCGGCGCTGCTCCTCCCGCTGGCCATCGCGCTGTGCCGCAGCGTCGCCGCCCCGTCGAGCCGGACCCGGCTGGCCCACACGGTGGCCACCGGAGTGGTGGTCTTCGGGATCCTGCTGACCGGGTCCCGCGGCGGGCTGCTGGCGACCGCGGCCTGCCTCGGCATCACCATCGTGTTCATCCCGCGCGGACGCCGGGTCCTGCTCCGCTACGCCGCGGCAGTCGTGGTGGTGGTGGCGGTCGTGCTGGTGCTCCAGCCGGGTGGCATCGCGGGACGCACCGACAGCACGAAGTCCTCGGGTCGCACCGACATCTGGAAGGTGGGGCTGTACGCCTGCCAGATCTACTGCCTGCAGGGCTCCGGGTGGGGGACGTTCCCGCGGGTCTACCAGCTAGAGCAGGCGTACGTCGGCGACGCCCGGACTCTTGGCCGCGGCGTCGCGTACGAGCCGCACAACATCTGGATCCTCATCGGCATCGAGGCGGGGCTCGCCGGCCTGGTGCTGGCCCTGCTCGGTCTGCTGCTCACCGTCCGGGACAGCCTCCGGCTGCCGCCGTCACTCCGAGCCCCACCGCTGGCGGCGAACGTGGCGACGCTGGTGGCGGCGTTCTTCCTGTCGAACTTCGAGTACAAGTTCTTCTGGCTGACGCTGACGTACACGCTGGTCTGTCGCAGTGTCGCGATCACGGCAAGTCGCAGCGCGGTCGTCCGAGTTGTGCCCTTGCCAGATCGTCCCGACGGCCCGAAGGTGGGCGCAGGGGCGGAGTAGCAGTTGACAAGCCCAAAGGTCTCGGGGCGGGACAGCGAGGGACGGGCCGGGGT
>JBOGDX010000559.1:0-2202 GCA_050743225.1 Actinomycetes bacterium
CATGCCCGCCGACCCGCAGGAGCGCCGCGACCTGAGCGAAGATCTCGCCGAGCTCCCGCAGGTACGTCGGGTAGTGCCCGTCGTCGCTCGCGTACCCGGCGAGAGGGTTCTCGGGGTGGTCGACGGCGGTCATGTACGGGGGCGAGGTGAGCACGAGGTCGACCGGGCCGTCGACGAGCTCGGTGAGCCTGCGGGCGTCACCGTGCAGGACCCGGGCCGACGACCTGGTCCGCGCCAGCTCGACGTGCTCCGCCAGCAGCTCCACCCCGACGCCGACCCGGCCCAGCCGCTCGGCGACGGCCAGCGTGGTCCCGTATCCGGCGAACGGGTCGAGCACGACGTCGCCGCGTGCGGTCGTGTCCTCGATCACCGACGCGGCGAGCGCCTCGGTGAAGTGCACGTCGTCCGTCGAGCCGTGCGGGCGTTCGGCGGTCAGCTCGGCCGCCCGCAGAAGCATGTACGGCCTCATCCGACCGCCTGGCTGAGCTCGACGAGGTGACCGTCGGGGTCCCGCAGGAAGCAGCGGATCTCCCCGCCCCAGTCGTGCGGCGGGGTCAGGAAGGTGGCGCCACGCTGCCGCAGCGCGTCGTACGATGCCCGGCAGTCGGCGACCCGCAAGGTCATCGCGTGGCTCACCGTCTGCCGGTCGTCGGGTGGCGCGAACGTCACGTCCGGCTTGTCGTCGGTCGGACCGCCGCCAGCGACCAGGAGCAGCCAGGCCCCGGCGAAGCGCAGGACGACACTCGTCCCGCCGTACTCCCGGTAGAGCTCGGCACCGAGCACGTCCACCCAGAAGTCACGGGACCGGGCCGGGTCGCCGACGACCAGGATGTGCGTGACCGCCACGTCCGCGTCGAACGGGCTCGTCATGTCGTGACCCTAGACCGACGCCGCCGCGACGAGAGCGTCGAACAGCCGCAGGTCGTCGCCCGCCTCCGGGTGCCAGAGCACGCCCAAGGTGAACCGCTTGTCCGGGTGCTCCACGACCTCCGGAGTCTCGTCGTCCGCCCAGCCGGAGACGGTGAGCAAGCCCGCCGACGCAAGACCTTGGTGGTGGTACGACGGGACGCTGACCCGGTCGCCGAGGATCGCGTGCGCCCGGCTGCCGGGCCGTAACCGCACCTCGTGCGCGCCATAGACCCCGCGTGAGGGACGGTGCCCGTCGTGCCCCACGACGTCCGGCAGGTGCTGCACGAGGGACCCGCCGCACACCACCGACAGCAGCTGCATCCCGCGGCAGATGCCCAGGGTCGGCAGGTCCCGGTCCAGGGCCGATCGCATGAGCGGCAGCTCGGCCGCGTCCCGCTCGGGCCGCAGGCCGGACGTCGCGGCGTGCGGTGCCTCGCCGTACAGGGCGGGGTCGAGGTCGGCCCCGCCCGCGAAGACCACGGCATCGACCCGGTCCAGCACGGCATCGTCCGCTGCCGCGGTGGGCGGCAGCACGACGGCCCGCCCACCGGCCGACTCCACCCGTTCGACGTAACGGAACGGCAGCACGCAGGCGGGCATGTCCCAGACGCCCCACCGGGCTTGCTCGACGTAGGACGTGATCCCGACGACGGGTGCCACGTCCCACATGCTGTCCCATCCGGCGGGGAACGCCCACACCGGGGAAATATGGCCGTGCTGCAATGGGTTCGCACCGGTAGCAGAACCCCGATCCGTCCGGAGGCACAGCGTGTCCTTGCCCGCCCTCGTGGAGCCCGCCGGCGAGCTGACCGTCGACGAGGTCCGCCGCTACTCGCGCCACCTGATCATCCCCGACGTCGGCATGACGGGGCAGAAGCGGCTGAAGAACGCCAAGGTGCTTGTCGTCGGGGCCGGTGGCCTGGGCTCACCGGCGCTGCTCTACCTGGCCGCTGCCGGAGTCGGCACCCTCGGGATCATCGACTTCGACGTCGTCGACGAGTCGAACCTTCAGCGGCAGATCATCCACGGCCAGTCCGACCTCGGGAAGCCGAAGGCGGTCAGTGCGATGGAGTCGATCCAGGAGGCGAACCCGTTCGTCCACGTCGTGCTGCACGAGGAGCGCCTCGACTCGTCCAACGTGATGGAGATCTTCGCGCCGTACGACCTGATCGTCGACGGCACCGACAACTTCGCGACGCGCTACCTGGTCAACGACGCCGCCGTCCTGCTCGGCAAACCGTACGTGTGGGGCTCGATCTACCGGTTCGACGGCCAGGCCAGCGTGTTCTGGGC
>JBOGDX010000560.1:0-2199 GCA_050743225.1 Actinomycetes bacterium
GGGCTGTACGCCTCGCCGACGGTCATCAACAACGTCGAGTCGATCGCCAGCGTGCCGGCGATCCTGCGGCACGGCGTCGACTGGTTCCGGTCGCAGGGCACCGACAACGACAATCCCAAGCTGCGGTCGAAGGGGTTCACGCTGTTCTCACTCTCGGGCCACGTCGCGCGGCCGGGGCAGTACGAGGCGCCGATGGGCGTCACCCTGCGCGAGCTGCTCGAGCTGTCCGGGGGCATGCGCGAGGGGCACGAGCTGAAGTTCTGGACGCCGGGCGGCTCGTCGACGCCGCTGCTGACCGACGCACACCTGGACGTCCCGCTGTCCTACGAGGGCATCGCGGGCGCGAAGTCGATGCTGGGCACGAAGGCGCTCCAGGTCTTCGACGAGACGACCTGCGTCGTGCGCGCCGTGCTCAGGTGGACCGAGTTCTACGCGCACGAGTCCTGCGGCAAGTGCACGCCCTGCCGCGAGGGCACGTTCTGGCTGGTACAGATCCTGCGGCGGCTCGAGAACGGCAACGGCACCGTGGAGGACCTCGAGAAGCTGCTCGACGTCAGCGACAACATCCTCGGTCGGTCGTTCTGCGCCCTCGGCGACGGCGCCACGGCACCGATCACGTCGTCCCTGGAGTTCTTCCGCGACGAGTACCTCGCGCACCTCCGGCACGGTTGCTGCCCGTTCGACCCCAGCGCGTCCACCGTGTTCGACTCGGCCACGACGGGAGCCCGAGCCCGATGACGGTCACCAGCTCGACCCCCAGCACCGGGGCGGAGGTGGCGCCGCGCACCGATCTGGTCTCTCTCACGATCGACGGTTTCGAGGTCCGGGTGCCCAAGGGCACGCTGGTCATCCGCGCGGCCGAGCTGATCGGCATCCAGGTGCCGCGGTTCTGCGACCACCCGCTGCTGGAACCGGTCGGGGCATGCCGCCAGTGCCTGGTGGAGGTGGAGGGCCAGCCCAAGCCGCTGGCGTCCTGCACGACCACGGTCTCCGGCGGCATGGTGGTCAAGACCCAGCTGACGTCGCCCGTCGCCGACAAGGCGCAGCAGGGCGTGATGGAGCTCCTGCTCATCAACCACCCGCTCGACTGCCCCGTCTGCGACAAGGGCGGCGAGTGCCCGCTGCAGAACCAGGCGATGAGCAACGGCCGGGCCGAGTCGCGCTTCGTCGACGTGAAGCGGACATTTCCCAAGCCGATCAACATCTCCTCTCAGGTCCTGCTCGACCGCGAGCGCTGCGTGCTGTGCGCGAGGTGCACCCGGTTCTCCGCTCAGGTGGCCGGTGACCCGTTCATCGAGATGCTCGAGCGCGGCGCGTTGCAGCAGGTCGGCATCTACGAGTCCGAGCCCTTCCAGTCCTACTTCTCGGGCAACACCGTTCAGATCTGTCCGGTCGGGGCTCTGACCGGCGCCGCCTACCGGTTCCGGTCGCGGCCGTTCGACCTGGTGTCCTCACCCGGGGTCTGCGAACACTGCGCGTCCGGCTGCGCGATCCGTACCGACCACCGGCGGGGCAAGGTCATGCGCCGCCTCGCGGGAGACGACCCGCAGGTCAACGAGGAGTGGAACTGCGACAAGGGTCGCTGGGCCTTCCAGTACGCGACCGCACAGGACCGGCTCACCTACCCGCAAGTCCGCGACGAGGACGGCCGGCTGGTGACGACGTCGTGGGCCGAGGCGCTCGACGTCGCCGCCCATGGCCTGGAGCGCGCCCGCGGAGCGGCCGGCGTGCTGGTGGGCGGCCGGGCGACGTTGGAGGACGCCTACGGCTACGCCAAGTTCGCCCGGGTGGCGCTGCGCACCAACGACGTCGACTTCCGCGCCCGACCTCACTCCGCGGAGGAGGAGTCCTTCCTCGCTTCGCACGTCGCCGGCTACGGCCTCGGGGTCACCTACGGGGACCTCGAGAGTGCCTCGACAGTCCTCCTCGTCGGGTTCGAGCCCGAGGAGGAGTCGCCCATCGTCTTCCTGCGGCTGCGGAAGGCCGTCCGCCGCGGCACGCTCACGGTGCACGCCGTCGCCCCGTTCGCCAGCCGCGGCCTGGACAAGCTGTCCGCATCCGTCATACCGACGGCGCCCGGCAAGGAGGCCGAGGTGCTCGACGCGCTGCGCACCCGGGACGAGCGGCTCAAGGACACGGTGGACGCGCTGACCGGCGACGGCACCGTGATCCTCGTCGGCGAGGGCCTCGCATCCGTTC
>JBOGDX010000561.1:0-2186 GCA_050743225.1 Actinomycetes bacterium
GGGTGATGTCGCCGTGCCGGGTGCCGGGGAGATGGTGCGCGAGCCGGTCGTCGAGGTCGAGCAGACCCTCGTCGCGGCATTGCATCACCAGTACGGCGGTGAACGTCTTGGTGATCGAGCCCATCCGGAACTGCGTCTGCGCCATTGGAAGCGCGGCGTGGTCGCCCGAGTCGGTGGTGCCGACGAACCCGTGCCAGGCCGGCTCCGCACGTCGTACGACGATGGCGGCGAGTGCGGCCGTGCGCCACTCCCGCTGCTTCTCGGCGGCCATCCGGTCGAGCCGACGCGCCAGCTCGTCGGGCAGCCTGCGGGCGTTCACGGCGGCTGGCTCCGCCCCGTCGAGCGCGCGGCCGCGACGACCTGCGGCCAGTGCAGCTGCAGCGGTTCCTCGTCGGCGCCAGCGAGGAGCACGGTCAGAGCGGCGCGCCGCTGCGCCGGGGACAGCTCGTCGCCGAACCGGTCGACGACGGCGAGCGCCCTCGGCCGGGCCAGGCCACCCATGACTTCGCGGACGGTGTCGAGCAGCTCGCGGGCCAGCACGGCGTCGCCGGGCACACCGTCGGTGAGCACGACGGCCGCTGCCAGCGAGCGTCCCAACCGGGGGTCGGATCGCTCGACGACCTCCGCCGCCCCCACGAAGGGGTGCTCCAGGAGCACCTCCCGGACTTCTGACAGCGACACGAGCTGCCCCGAGACGCTCACCACCTCGTCGATGCGGCCGAGGAAGGCCAGGTCGCCGTCGGGGGTCCGGATGGCGCGGTCACCCGTCGCGTAGGCCGAGGGGTGGCGGCTCCAGTGCCGTGCCGTGTCAGGGGCGCC
Organism: Actinomycetes bacterium; assembly: GCA_050743225.1. Lineage (GTDB taxonomy): Bacteria > Actinomycetota > Actinomycetes > JACCUZ01 > JACCUZ01 > JBOGDX01. The sequence goes on from JBOGDX010000561.1 coordinate 820, forward strand.
CGGCCCCTCCAGCGTCCGCAGCGTGCCCGGCCACGGCCGGCGCAGCACCAGCTCCCCGGCGACCCCGTCGGCGACCGGGCGACCGGAGTCGTCGACGATCTCCAGGTCTGGATCCGGAACCAGGTCGGGCTCGACCGGCCGGTCGACCCGGACGATCCCGGCGAGCTCCACCTGACCCCAGCCGTCACCCACGCTGATCGATCCCCTGCCCACGTCGTCGGTCAGCCAGGAGACCAGGTCGGGCTGCATCGGCTCGCCCATGACGACGACCCTGCGCAGGCTGGACACCGCCTCCGATGCCGGGGACCGGTGGGCCCATCCGCGCAGCCGGCGGACGACCGAGGGCGATGTGAGCATCGTCGCGACGTGGTACCTGGCCACGATGTCCCAGGCCCGGCTGCGGGTCGGGACGTCCAGCATGCCCTCGTACATCACCGCCGTGTCACCCCACGCCAGCGGGCCGTAGACACCGTGTGCCTGCGCGCCGATCCAGGCCAGGTCGCCGGCGCACCAGAATACGCCACCAGGACTCAGCGCGTGCCGGTGGATCGCGGCGGCCGTGGCCAACAGGTTGGCCGTTCCGTGCAGGACGACGACGGGACGGCCGCGGCGGTTGGCCAGGTTCGCCGCGACGACGGTGTGCTCCGCGGGCACCGCGGCGGCCTCGCTGTCCGGCACCGGGCCTCCGGGCCGGGCTCCCGCGACCAGGTCGTGCAGCCACCGGTCGCCTTCGTACCACGCGACGTCGACCCCGGTCCGGCGCACGACGACGGTGTGCTCGACCCCTCCGGCGGCCGCCAACGCGTCGTCGGCGCGGGCCTTGAGCGGCAGGATCGTGCCGTGGCGCCATGCCCCGTCCTGGGTCATGAGCACCTTGGGGCGGAAGTCATCGAGGCGCTCGGCCAGCGCCTCGACGGGCAGCGGGGTGGGGACCAGGGTGTGGAGAGCGCCGACGCGGGCACAGGCGAGCATCGCCACGACGGTCTCGGGCAGCCAGCCGAGGTGCAGGGCGACCCGGTCCCCGATACCCACCCCGAGGCCGCGCAAGGCTCCGGCGAGCGCGCACACCTCGTCGTGCAGCTGCGGGTAGGTGAGCGACCGGCGGTCCCCCGGCTCGCCCTCCCAGTGGATCGCCGCCTGGTCCGCGCGGGTCTGCAGGTGACGGTCCACGCAGTTCACGGACAGGTTCAGGCGGCCGCCCAGGAACCACCGGCCGTACGGCGGGTCGGGCCGGTAGAGCTCGGTCCACGGCTCGTCCCAGGTGAGCCCGGCGGAGATCCGGGTCCAGGCCTCGAGCGGCCCGCTGCCGGCCGCGGCGTCAGCCATGGCCCAGCGTCCGACCCGCGGCCCGAGCCGCTCGTCCCAGG
>JBOGDX010000562.1:0-2179 GCA_050743225.1 Actinomycetes bacterium
GTCCTCAGGTACGTCCACCCCGAACATCTGCTCCGCCTCGGCTACAATCTCGTCGAAGCTCGGCGCGCCGGGGTATGCCTGGTCCGAGAACGCCCTGCGCATGGAGTCGAAGACCCGCGGTACGAGCTCCTCGCCGTCGGCCAGCCCGAGGGCGAGGACCGACGACTCGGGCAGCCGGTCGACGCCATCGACCGCGTGCGTGGCCCATCCGGCCGGGTCGGAGCCCGTCACCCGCCCCGACAGCTCGAACACGTCGGGTCCGTCGAACCGCGCCACGTAGGTCGAGCGCCCGCTGGCCCCGCCGACCATGCCCGCCATCCCGGAGAAGCTGCCCATCCCCAGCGCGGCCGGGCCCATGGCGTCGACCGCCCGGCCCATGTCCAGCCAGGCGGCGACGACGCCGTCGCCGGCGGCGGCCAGGTCGCTCGCCATGTCGTCGTCGCCGGCGAGGACGCCGTCCTCGGCGTTGCGAGCGGCGGCGTCGGCGAGCTCCTGGGTCTCGGCCAGCAGCGCGTAGTCCCCGGACACGACGAAGCCGAGCCGCCTGGAGCCCTGGTCCGGGCTGCCGATCTCCCCCGCCAGGTCGTCGGCCGACGATCGCTCTTCCAGGTCGGCGAGGTGGTCCAGGCCGTCGCGCGCCGCGTCCGCGTCCGTGACCTGGAGCGCGACGACGACGGTGGGGTCGGGGAAGGGGTCGTCGGTCTTGGCCGGCGGGTACGCGGCGACGCCGATCCGCATGCCCATCCACGGAGAGACCTCGGAGTCGAAGTCGACCTCCGACCAGCCGGCGCCGTCGGCGACCGCGTCGAAGGCGAGCTCCCGGAGGTCCTCGTTGCCCAGCCGCTCGCGCAGCGCCGGGAACTTCCGCATGAACCGGAAGCCGTCGATCTTCTGCCCTGCCGACGGGTCGAGGTCCACCTTGGCGAAGCCGAAGGCCCCGGCGGGCAGCGCGCCCTCGGGCTGGGTGCCGCCGCCGGAGAGCTGTCCGACGCCGTACGTCACGCCGCCGACGAGTGCCAGCACCGCAACGGCTGCCCCACCGACGAGCAGCCACGGGGCGCGCCGGGTCGGTGTTTCCTCGGCGTACGTCGCGAGGATGTCGGTCGTCATGGGCCCCCCCGGGCTGGTCTCGGTCGCGCCGGTCGCGACCCTCGGAGGGTATCGGCGCAGTCCCCCGTCCTGCTTGAGACTCGCTCCGAGTTGTCATCACTCGATCGCCTTGTCGCCGCAACCCCGTCGGCGCAGACTCGAGGCGTAGGGCGCTTTTGGCATCCGGAGGCAGTGATGGATGACGTCAAGTCGCTCAGGCACGCCGGCTGGGCCGGCATCGTCGGGGTGCTGTTACTGGCCGCTAGCTTCATCGCGGCCAACTGGACCGACCCGGCGACGGGTGACGCCGCGCTGCGCGCCGACATCGCCGACGCGGAAGGCCAGGCGTACCTGGCTTACACGATGCTCGCGCCGGCCGTCGCGCTGCTCTTCTGGTTCGCCACCGGGCTGCGGCGGTTCCTCCTGATCCGGTGCCGCGCCGACCGCCTCGCGGCGGCGGTGGTGCCGGGCATCGCGTTCTTCACCGCGCTCTTCTCTGCCGGTATCGCCCTCATCCTGGCCTCGACCTTCGCCAGCACGTGGACCGACGAGTTCCGCATCGACCCCAACCTGTTCCGGGCGCTGGCCGTCGGCGGCATCGCCCTGGCCTTCCTCGGCCTCGTCGGCGGGGGCGTGGTCGCTGCTGCGACGTCGCGGGCAGCCGAGGTGGCCGGGGTGATTCCCCGCTGGCAGGCGTGGGTGGGTTACGTGGTCGCGTTCGTGGCCGTGTTCGGCATGTGGACTTTCGGCGCCGCCCTGATCCCGTTCGCCCTGTGGCTGTTGGCAGCGGCGGTCGCTCTCATCCGGACCAGCGGCTCCCCGGCCGGGACCACGCCCGCCGCCGACCAGGGCGGCGTCCCCGCTCAGGCTGCGGGAACCGTTGAGCAGCCCCGGCGGGCCGAGCCGGCTCAGTAGCAGCGCGGCGACCGGTCAGCCGAGGCAGGCCGGCCCGAGCAGCGCCTTCAGGTCGCCCATCAGCGCCGGCGAGGCGTTGACCCGCAGGCCGTCGTCGATGCGCAGGACCGTTGTCCGCGACGCCGCCTGCAGCCGCAGGTGGACCTCGGTCGGCCCGGGGTGGGTCGCCAGGACC
>JBOGDX010000563.1:0-2177 GCA_050743225.1 Actinomycetes bacterium
GCTCGGGCTCGTAGCGGTCGAGCCAGCGGAAGGCGCCCAGGACGACGGGCAGGGGCAGCAGCGCCAGGCACAGCCCGATGAGGAAGCCCACCACACCCGTGGACGAGGTGACCGTGCCGAGCACCAACAGCCCGGACAGGCTCATCAGCACGGCGAGGAAGCCGACGAGGAGCAGTCGTCGCAGCCGCACCCAGCGGTCCGGAGGGGTCACCCGGCGAGCGTAACGAGGCGTCGCCGGCCGGCCCGCCGCCGTCGGCGTCCACCAGGCGAGACGACCTCAGCGTGACCCGCGTTTCGGGTGCCGCGGCAGGGTTGCCACCCGCCGTCGGGGGAACGCGACAAACGGACGGGGGCTCGGCACACGGCAGGGGACGCCGGCCCCCGTCCACATGCCATAGCGTGCGGCCATGTCGCGCCCCGACGGTCCGGCTGGCGGCGTGGACCCGGCGAGGGTGGCAGCCCTGACCCGCGCTGAGCAGGCCCGGTTCGTCGCCGAGCACCCGCGCAGCCGACAGCTGTCCGAGCGGGCCCGGTCGGTGATGCCCGGCGGGGTTCCGATGAGCTGGATGACGAAGTGGCCGGGACCCTTCCCCCTGTTCGTCGCCGAGGCCTCCGGGGCGCACTTCCGCGACGTCGATGGCCGGGACTACGTGGACCTCTGCCTCGGCGACACCGGGGCCATGACCGGGCACTCGCCGGCGCCGACCGTCGACACGGTGCGGGAACAGGTCGGCCGCGGGATCACCACGATGCTGCCCACCGAGGACGCGGTGGTCGTCGCCGCCGAGCTGAGGCGGCGCTTCGGGCTGCCGCTGTGGCAGTTCACCCTCTCGGCGACCGACGCCAACCGGCACGCCATCCGGTACGCCCGTCACGTGACCGGCCGACGCAAGGTGGTGGTGCACGACTTCTGCTACCACGGGAGCGTCGACGAGACGTTCGCGACGCTGGACGCCTCCGGGCGCACCGTCGCCCGCCGCGGCAACATCGGCCCGCCGGTCGACCCCGCCGAGACGACGGTCGTCGTGGAGTTCAACGACGTGTACGGGCTCGAGCGCGCGCTGTCGGCGGGCGACGTGGCAGCGGTCCTGTGCGAGCCGGCGCTGACCAACGTGGGCATCGTGCTTCCGGAGCCCGGCTACCACGACGCGCTGCGTCTGCTCACCCGCCGGCACGGGGTGCTGCTGATCCTCGACGAGACCCACACCCTGTCCGCGGGACCCGGCGGGTACGGGCGAGCGAACGACCTCGACCCCGACATGCTCACGATGGGCAAGGCCATCGCCGGAGGCATCCCGGCGGGTGCCTTCGGAATGACGCAGGAGGTGGCCGACCGGATCGCGGGGGCCGTCGATCTGGAGGACGTGGACGTGGGCGGCATCGGCGGGACGCTCGCCGGCAACGCCCTGTCGCTGGCCGCGATGCGGGTGACGCTGCTGGAGGTGCTCACCGACGACGCGTACGCCCGGATGCTGCGCCTCGGCGCGCGCTGGGCCGACGCGGTCGACGCGGGGATCGCCCGGCACGGCCTGCCCTGGCACTGCACCCGGCTGGGGGCTCGGGCCGAGTACACCTTCACGCCGTCCGCACCCAGGACCGGCGCGCAGGCCCACGCCGCCGGTGACTTCGCGCTGGAGCAGCTGCTGCACCTGTTCGCGCTCAACCGGGGCATCCTGCTGACGCCGTTCCACAACATGGCCCTGATGTCGCCGGCGACGACCGAGGCTGACGTCGACCTCCACACGCGGGTCTTCGGGGAGGCTCTCGCCGCGCTGACCGCGTATTAGGCATGGGCTAGGCACGGCGGCGGTGCGGACTCCCGTCCTGACCCGGTTTGCCGGGACCGTTCGGACCCCCTGCCCGCCCCCCGCGCGGCGGCCGGGGCACGGTCCGGTGACGCGCCTTGACCATCCGGATATGGCCCAGTTAGGTCATGGCGGGTGAAATGGGGTCATACCTAGGCTGGGTGTGCTCGGGGCATGCGGCCCCCGCGCGGCGGGTCGGACACGGCCCGTGTCCGACCCGTCACAGGAGGCTGTGAAGGTGGCCCAGAAGGCCGACACCCGCCTCGAGGACCCGCTGGCCCTTGACGAGATCGAGCTGTACGGCGAGCTGGTGATCGCCGCCTCGGCCTCCGACGGTCCGCTCAGCCAGGAGCAGATCGACCAGGTCCTCGG
>JBOGDX010000564.1:0-2176 GCA_050743225.1 Actinomycetes bacterium
CGCCAAAGGCTGGGCCAGTTGCCGGCGCGGACGGGCCGGCCGCAGCGGCGTACGCCTCGGCTGCCGAGGCGAACGCGAGGGCGGGCGAGGTGCTGGCCGACCTTGCCGACGTACGTCCGGCGGCACCGCACAACGTGGCGAACGCGCTCGCGGCCGCGGCTCTGGCCCGGACCGTCGGCGTCGCGCCCGAGGCGGTCCGGGCCGGGCTGCGGGCGTTCTCGCCCGGAGGGCACCGGATCGCCCACATCGCGACCGTGGGCGGCGTCGACTACGTCGACGACTCCAAGGCCACCAACCCGCACGCCGCCGCGGCCTCGTTGCGGGCCTTCGACCGGGTGGTCTGGGTGGCGGGTGGGCTGGCCAAGGGGGCGCAGTTCGAGGACCTCGTCGCGGGAGCCGCGGACCGGCTGCGGGGCGCGGTGCTCATGGGCCGCGACCGGTCGCTGGTCGCGCGGGCGCTGGCGCGACACGCGCCCGAGGTCCCGGTCGTCGAGGTGTCCGGCACGGACACTGGTGCGATGGACGACGTCGTACGCGCGGCCGCCGGACTCGCCCACCCCGGCGACACCGTGCTGCTCGCCCCTGCGTGCGCGTCCATGGACATGTTCCGCGACTACGCCGCACGGGGGAACGCGTTCGCCGACGCTGTGCAGCGCCTGCGCGCGTGACCACCGCAACGCAGGCCCGCGTCCCGCGCTCCAGGACGCCGAGGGAGACCCGGGAGAAGGGCCACGGCGGGTTCCACGCTTTCGTCGAGGCGCCGGCCACGCCGTACTACGTGCTCCTCGGCGCCACGACGCTGCTGCTGGTGCTCGGCGTGGTGATGGTCTTCTCGGCCTCGAGCGTGACAGCCTTCGCGTTCCTCGGCTCGTCGCTGGCGATCGTGAGCAAGCAGGCGGTGTGGGTCGTCATCGGCCTGCCGCTGCTGTGGTTCGCGTCCCGGCTGCCGGTCCGCGCCTGGCGGCTGCTCGCCTATCTCGGGATGGCGGTCTCGCTGGCGCTGCTCGTGCTCGTGGCCGTCGCGGGCACGGAGGTCAACGGCAACCGCAACTGGCTCGACTTCGGCGGTCCCTTCCGCATCCAGCCGTCCGAGCTGGCGAAGTTCTCGCTGGTCATCTGGGGCGCCGACCTGCTCGCGCGCAAGGAACGACTGCTCAGCCAGTGGAAGCACCTGCTCGTACCGGTCGTACCGGTCGGGTGCGGTGTCGTGGGGCTGGTGCTGCTCGGCGGCGACCTCGGGACGGCGGTGATCCTGGTCGCGATCCTGGGGGCGCTGCTCTTCGTCGCGGGCGCACCGCTGCGGCTGTTCCTCGCGGCGGGGGTTCCGGCCGTGCTGCTCGTCGCCTGGATGGTCAACTCGCGGTCCTACCGCATGTCGCGCATCACCGACTGGCTGCACCCGGAGCAGGCCGACCCGCTCGGGAGCGGCCTGCAGGCCCTGCACGGCAAGTTCGCCCTGGCTTCCGGCGGCTGGTGGGGCGTCGGCCTGGGCGGCTCCAAGGAGAAGTGGGGTGCCCTGCCCGAGGCGCACACCGACTTCATCTTCGCGATCATCGGCGAGGAGCTCGGGCTGGTCGGAACCCTCGCGGTGCTGGCCCTCATCGGCGCGGTCGGCTACGCCGGGCTGCGCATCGCCGTCGAGGCGACCGACCCGTTCGTCCGGCTGGCGGCGGCCGGTGTCACTGCCTGGCTCCTCGTGCAGGCGATGGTGAACATCGGAGCCGTCCTCGGCCTGCTGCCCATCATGGGCGTGCCGTTGCCGCTCGTGTCGTACGGGGGCTCGGCGCTGGTGCCGACGATGCTCGGCATCGGGATGCTGTTGTCGTTCGCCCGGCCGCCGGGCAGCCGGCTGAACCGCCGGCGGGTCGGAGCATCGGCCCGGGTGGCCCGGCAGCGAGAGGCGGACCGGTAGCCGTGCACGTCGTCGTCGCCGGGGGAGGGTCCGCCGGCCACATCGAGCCTGCCCTGGCGTTCGCCGACGCCCTGCGCCGGCGCGACCCGTCGTTCGCGGTCACGGCGCTGGGGACGGAGCGCGGCCTCGACACGCGGATCATCCCCGCGCGCGGCTACGACCTCGAGCTCATCCCACCGGTGCCCGTCCCGCGCCGGCCAGGAGTCGACCTGCTGCGGGTGCCCGGCCGGCTGCGGCGCGCGGTCGCCGCCGCTGCCGCCGTGC
>JBOGDX010000565.1:0-2167 GCA_050743225.1 Actinomycetes bacterium
TCGCCGAACCTGGCGCGGTCGAGGATGTGGGCCCACGGTGAGTCCGTGGTTGCCCAGCCGACCATGCCGCCGGCCAGCGCCTCCGGTGGCACGTCGGCCGCGCTCTGCGTCGCCTCCGGCAGGATCGCGCCGAACGCGTCCACACTGAACAGCGCGCCCGTCGACCGGTCCAGCAGGCCGGTCGACATCGGATTGTCGAAGAGCGGTGGCGCGACGGCGGTCAGCGTCCGGTCCCCGACGTGGATCTCGTCGCCGAATCGGATGGCGTGCACGCGGTCCATGGGGACCGGCCACCAGGTGCCCATCCGGAGCGCACTCATCGCGTGCGTCACGAGCTTGGCGTTGGGGGCGGCCTCCATGATGCGCTGGATGCTGCCCGTGTGGTCCGCGTCGTCATGGGTCAGCCACACCCACTTCAGGCAGCCGAGATCGACGATCGAGCTCACCGCTGCGAGGAAGTCGTCCCCGTCGATGCCTATGCCTGTGTCGATGAGGACGGGCTCTTCCGCCGTCAGCACGAAGGCGTTGATGGGCAGCACGCCCACGCCGGGCATCGACAGGTTGACGGGAAGGACGTGGACGTCCTCAGCGCCTTGGTAGACAGCATCCATGGATGACCTCCGCGGTCGGCGAGGCGCGTGGCTCCGGAACGTCCGGGCGGCCCTCCCGTCGAGAGTTAGCACCAACAACGAGTCTCGTAAAGCACGGGGTACATGACGATCACGTGTCCGACAGGGCATGCTTACTGACTGACGAGTCAGTAGTGGAGGAGGTGTCGTGGGGTACGACGCGGTTGTCGTCGGCGGCGGGCACAACGGCCTGGTGGCCGCCGCATACCTGGCGCGCGCCGGGCTGCGCACGGTGGTCTGCGAGGCGCGCGCGGTCGTGGGCGGCGCCGCGGTGACCGAGCGCCCGTTCGGGCCCGACTACAAGGTCACCTCCCTCTCGTACGTCGTGAGCCTGCTGCCCTTGTCGCTCGTGCGCGAGCTGTCGTTGGAGCGACATGGCTACCACGTCTACCCGCAGGGGCCCTACTTCGCGCCGCACACGGACGGCCGCTTTCTGGCGCTGCCGGACGACCGGGTGGCCCGACGTGAGCAGGTCGCGAAGTTCTCCGACAAGGACGCCGCCGCGATCGACCGCTTCGACGCCTGGCTGGACGATCTCGCGGCCGTCCTCGCCCCGCTGCTGGACGAGATCCCGCCGAAGATCGGCTCCCGCCGGCCGGCCGACCTGGCGGCCCAGCTCGGCCTGCTGCGCAAGCTGCGGGGCATCGACACCCGGCGCGCCGTCGAGGTCACCCGGCTGTTCACCCTCTCGATCGCCGACCTGCTCGACGACTTCTTCGAGTCCGACGCGATGAAGGCACTGCTGTCGGTGAGCGGCATCATCGGCACGTGGGCCGGGCCGCGATCGGCTGGCACGGCCTACGTCATGGCGCACCATCACATCGGCGATCTCGGCGATGGGGTCGGTACCGGCCAATGGGGGTTTCCGCGCGGCGGCATGGGGGCCGTCACCCAGGCCATCGCCGCCGCTGCCCGCTCCCTCGGTGTCGAGATCCGCACGTCGGCACCGGTGCAGCAGATCACCACCCGCGCGGGCGCCGCGACCGGTGTCGTGCTCGAGAGCGGCGAGGAGATTTCCGCTGCGACCGTCGTCACGACCGCCCACCCCGCGATCTCCTTCCTCCGGCTGGTCGACCGGGCGGCGCTGCCGGCCGACTTCGTGACCGACATCGAGCGCTTCCGGTCACGCAGCGGCGTGGTCAAGGTGAACCTCGCGGTCGACCGGCTGCCGGAGTTCTCCGCCAAGCCGGGCTTCGACCCCGACGTGCACGGCGGGACGATCGTGCTCGCCGAGTCCCTCGACGACATCGAGGGAGCGTTCCAGGACGCCGTCGGCGGCGTCGCCTCGCGCCGGCCGTTCGCCGACATCTGCATCCCGTCGGTCTTCGACGACTCGCTGGCCCCGCCCGGCCACCACGTCGTGTCGTTGTTCACCCAGTGGGTCCCGCACGAGTGGTCTGCAGCGCCGCACCGGTCCGAGGTGGACGCGCACGCCGACGCGGTCGTGGCCCGGGTGGAGGAGGTCGCCCCCGGGTTCACGTCGTCGGTGCTGCACCGGCAGGTGATCGGGCCGCACGAGATGGAGACCGAGTACGGCC
>JBOGDX010000566.1:0-2159 GCA_050743225.1 Actinomycetes bacterium
GTCCAGCCCTGCCACCAAGGAATCTTTGTCACAGGACCGAATAGACCAGCGTCGAGGAGGATCGGGTTGTGCGCCCGACGTGGAAAGGTGACTGTGACTCGCTTGTCGCCGTCCGAGAGGGTCACCCGGGCGGTGCTGTCGAGGAAACGTCGAAACACCTGGCGTGCCTGAGCACGCTCGTAGCCGCGCAATGACTTCGCAAACCGGCGATAGACGCCGCTGGCGATTACGGTGAGCAGCACGTCAAAGTCCACGTTGAGTGCGACCGCCGAGGAGAGAGCATCGAGATGGAAGAAGCTCACGGCGTCGGCGAGGCCGTTCTCGATCAGCATTCGCTGCGCGTAACGCGTGATGATCGACTTGAGAGAGGAGGTGGTGTCGTTGGTGAGGAGAATCGTGGGCTCGTCATGCCCGAGGTCGCGTATCAGGAGCTGACGCAGGGCTCCCTTGTAGTCGGAGATCGTCACCCGCTGGTCGACGACCCGTGGTGTCTTGAACTTGCGATGTGGAACGTCGAGCTCGACTGTCCGCCACGCGGACCGGGGCAGCGTCGCGACTTCGGCGTTGATGGCGGGTGAACGACGACGAAGAGTAAGGAAGGTGATGTCGAGCTCGTTGAGCTTCGAGAGCTTTGCGTAGGTCGTGAGCTTGGAGTCGAACACGAGGTGGCGAGGGCGCTCGCCGTAGCGCTTCTCCCAGAACGCGACAAACCGTAGAACTTCGTCGGCTTCCTCGCCTTTGCGGAGGTCAGCATTCGAGTAACAAAACACCTGGCCCTGGGCGTCCTGTGCGAAGAAGGTCAGGACCGCCTTTCGACGTTGACTGCGACGAGGCACGTAGTGCTTCTCGACGAAGGGATCCTCGCCGAAATACGAGATCGAATGGAAGTCGAGGTTGAAGGAGCTGGCGTCGACCAGCTTCTCGTCGCGAAGCGTCTTGACCCACGAGCCGAGCAACTTCTCGATCGGCTTGCGGCCCAGTCGCGACGAGTATTGCGCCATGAACGTCGCCTTGGGGATCGCGTTGAGGCCGGCGGCAAGCGCCACTCCTTCGTCGAAGACCAAGTCCATGACATGGCTCCGACGCGACTTGCCGAGAAGCTTGAGCAGCAAGCCCGAGCGAACCGCGTGCACCGCAGGAATCATCTTCGTGCCTGGAAGACCACAGCGTTTCACCATCGAGTCGAGGTCGAGCTGGGCCAGTAGTGGCAGCAACAAGAACAGTCCGCCAGCGTGGGTCGTGAACGTCCGGTTCCCGATCATCGCGAATTTCCGGACATCCGCGATATAGTCGGCCGTCGGGCGTGGCCGATCTGGACGTTCGTCATCAGCGCGCCGGGGTAGTCGCGAGAAGCCCTCGTCCCGAAGGACCTCTTGGATCGCGGTCGCGCTGAGGCGGTTCTTGCCCGACCGCTCAAGCTCGTCGCGGATGTCGTAGACCGAGAGGTTACGTTTGCGAAGCGCTACGACTCGCTCACGAACGGCGTCTTTGCGCGGCTGAGTCTGGGGACCGCGGCGCACATCGCGAAAGAAATCACGGTTCGCGTCGCGACGGAAGTCCGAGCACAGCATGCGGAATGCCCCGTATTGGTAGCCGAACCTTCGCGCCACTTCGGCGGCTGGGACTTGGTCGACGAAGAAGGCCCGGAGTGCCTCGTACTGCCGCTGCCGTGGGTGGGTCGGCTGCTCGAAGAATCTCTCGGGCGATGCCAGTCTATTTGGTGTTCTTCCGATCTGGTTCTACTACCACTAGTGCCGGTGCTCGCGCAACAGCTCAAGCAATACTCCTGAGTTCTCGACGAGGGTATAGACCGTCAACTTCCAACCCACGCAGCTCCGTCGGTCGCATCATTCGGGACGTCCACCAATTTCAGCGTACCTTTTCACTGACACCGCGATCGGAGGTAAGTCGAGCAAGGCCAAGGCGCGGACCGCACTGAGATCGAAAAGCCTGATCCAATTCGATCACTTACGGCACTGGTCTGCAGCCGGAGCCTTCGTAGCGCGGGGCCGGCCGCAGGCGAGACTGTCAGGCGCACTCGCCGTCGTGAAAAACCAGGTTAGCACCGACTGCAGGTGCGGTTCCTGCAGGATATGTTGGACCAAGCTCACCTGGTGCGCGAGCGTGGCCACCGGCTTCGCTTCCAGTCTGCGCTGGGG
>JBOGDX010000567.1:0-2146 GCA_050743225.1 Actinomycetes bacterium
GGCACGGAGACTTCCCCCGACGTGGAACCCTCCACGGCGACAGGACCGGACGAGCCCACCCGAAGCACCGACGCGAACACCGCCCCGCGACGCAGCCAGGCCGAGCTCGACCTGGCGCTCATCGACGCTGCCTGGTCCAACGACGTACCCCGCGCCCGCCGGCTGATCGCGCAGGGCGCCGACGTCAACGCGCAAGACGAAACCGAGCAGAGCGCCTACCTGATCGCGACCAGCGAGGGCTACCTGGAGCTGCTCGAGCTGACCCTGCGGCACGGTGCGGACGTGAGCTCGCTCGACAGCTTCAACGGCACCGGGCTGATCCGGGCAGCCGAGCGCGGACACGCCGACATCGTCGGACGGCTCCTGCAAACAGGCATCGAGGTCGACCACGTCAACAACCTCGGCTGGACGGCGCTGCACGAGGCTGTGATCCTCGGCGACGGGAGCCGGCGGTACGTGCGGGTGGTGCGCCTCCTCGTCGACGCGGGCGCCGACGTCAACAAGCCGTCACGGCGGGACGGCGTGCGGCCGCTGCAGCACGCGCAGAGCCGCGGCTTCACCGCCGTCGCGCGGGTGCTGCGGGAGGCAGGGGCGCGCTGACCTACTCCGCCGGGTGCAGGCTCATCGGTCCGTAGACCACCCGGTCGCCCTCCAGCAGGGTCACCTGGTCCACGCCGTCGGCGAGCAGGTCCTGCCACGCCTCTCCCACCCAGGACTCGGCGTCGGCCTGGCTGGGGAAGCGGTCCGCCCCGCCGGCTGAGCGGGTGACCTGGGTGCCGTCGCTGGACTCGAAGCGCCAGGTGAAGGACATTGCGGGATTCGTCCCTTCGCGGGGTGGCGATTGCTTTGACGGACTGGCCTTTGACGCGACGCTACCGCTCGTGGTCTAGTCCACCTGCCGGGCCTCAGGGCGCGGCACCACAACTGCATACGCGTCCACGCAGGGGAAGCCGGTCGGATTCCGGCACTGACCCGCAACCGTAGGCCGCAGCCGAGCCGTCCATCCCGGGCGGGCACGGCTCCCGCGGCGAGTCGGAGCACCTGCGCCGGGCGTGAGCGGCTCCACTCATTCCGTCGAGGTATGCGGGGCGGAGCCCGGACCCCCGGTCCGCACCTCTCGCCCCCCACGCGCAGCCGGCGCGTCGGGGGCGTCGTTGTCGCGGGCGCCGGCCAGGTCGGGGAACCGTCGCGGATCGCTGCCGTGAAAGGACACCCCGTGTCACACACCACCCTGCGCCGCCGCTTGCTGGCCGGCGCCTCCCTGCTCGTCGCACCCCTGCTGGTGCTCTCCACGCCGCACGTCGCCACCGCCGCCGAGACCCGCAACCGGGCCGACGCCGGCGCCGGCTGGCTCGGCCGTCAGCTCGACGACCAGAGCCACGTGATCAGCGGCCAGTTCGGCCCGGTCTACGGCCAGACCGCCGACGTCGTGCTCGCGCTCGGCGCCGCCGGCGTCGGGCGGGGCGCCGCCCGCAAGGCGACCGCGGCCCTCCAGGAGCACGTCGTGGACTACACCGGCGGCGGCGACGCGGCGGAGTACTACGCCGGGTCGTTCGCCAAGCTGCTGGTGGTCGCCGCGGCCCGCGGCACCGATGCCCGCGCGTTCGGGACCTCGGCCCGCGCGGACCTGGTCGCCGAGCTCCGGGCGCTGGAGTGCCGGGCCAGCACGACGGGCTGCGACGCGTCCGAGACCGGGCGGTTCAGCGACATCAGCCAGTTCGGCGACTTCAGCAACGTCATCACCCAGGCGCTCGCGCTGCTCGGGCTCGAGCGGACCACGCAGCGCGGTCCGTCCCGCGCCGCGGTGACCTACCTGCTCGACCAGCAGTGCACCAACGGCGCCTTCCCGGAGGCGCTCGGCACGGCGACCTGCACCGGCTCGGTGGACGCCACCGGGTACGCGGTCCAGGCACTGGTCGCGGTCGGCTCCCGCGCCGCCCTGGCCGCTGCCGGTGACGCCGGACGGTGGCTCGCCCGCCGGCAGCACGGCAACGGATCGCTGTCGGGCAACGCCGTCCGCAACGCGAACAGCACCGCGCTGGCCGCGCAGGCGTTCGACGCGCTCGACCGCGGCAAGCGGGCCCGCGAGGCGCGCTCGTTCATGCGCCGCCTGCAGTCCATTTTATTAGACTAGCCGGCGCTGAGG
>JBOGDX010000568.1:0-2145 GCA_050743225.1 Actinomycetes bacterium
CGTTACGCAAACGTGAACGCCCGCAGGCGGAAGCCCCTGGCAATTGCCGCCCGAAACCGAGTGGCCGAACATTCCCGGCACGCAGGGATTTCCACTCGTCGTGCCGCTGGCCGGTGTCGTTATGGAGTAGCCAACACATGATTCCGGTACCGCGTTCGCCAAGCCGCTCCATACGCAAACACAACAAAAGCCGGTCACGGCAAGCAGCCGCTTCATCGTGGGACTCCTCTCGAGATGAACCTTGAGTGCCCCAACTACTCCTCAATCGTTCAAGTCGTTGCGGAAATATTTTGGGCTCCTCACCCGAATCTGTGCACGGTCTCGGGTAGTTGCAGGCCTCCGAGGCAGTGAAGCATCGACAGCCTGAAGGCCTTCGCGGATCGGTAGCCGCGGGCCCGGTGACTGATCGCCTTGGCGTTGTTGTTCATGGCCTCGGCGAGACCGTTGCTGATCGGCAGGTCGAACCAGGCGAGGATCCCGTCGTAGTGGCGGCGCAGCATCCACGCGAACTTTCGGATCGGTTGGAGCTTGGAATGCGTGGCGCGGTGGAACCACAGGTCCAGGAAGCGGCGCGCGTACGCCTTTCGCTTGTAGGTCCACAGATGCCGCAGCATCTCCTTGAGGGCCCAGGCGCGCAGAGTCTTGAGCGTGAAGTTGGCTTCGAGCTCGGCGAGCCGCTGTTGCTCCCAGGCGGTGAGCTTGCCGGGGTTCTTGAGCAGCGCGTAACGCAGACCTTTGAGCAGGCCGGGGTTCGCGTGCTTGATCTCGCGCTGCTCGGCGCGCCGGACTTCGTCGAGCGCGCGGAGCAGGTTGGCCATGATGTGGAACCGGTCGAAGACCAGCGTCGCGTGCCCGGCGCGCAGCGTGATCACGTCCACGTAGGGCGCCCACATGTCGCAGCAGACGCCAACAAGTTTCGCTGTGTTTTCCGGCCCGAACCAGTCGAAGAACGCCTCCAGCGTCGCCTCGGCGCGACCCTCGCCGGACCACAGCAGCCGGCCGGTGGAAAGGTCGTAGACGTTGGTGTGGTAGACGTGGCCCTTGCGGCGCGAGAGCTCGTCGACGCCGATCAGCGAAACGCCCGACAGGTCGCGACGAGCCTCCCCGTAGGCGACCGCAGACTCGACGGCGCCGACGACGGTGGACCAGGAGACACCGAACAGCTTCGCCACGACGTCCCAAGCCAGCAGCCGCGACCAGGTCGCCAGCACGATGATGAGCGGCTGGGCGATTGGCGACTTGCCCGCCGACCACGGGATCGCTTCCACCTTGCGTTTGCCGCACCCCTCGCAGTCGATGCGCGCCGGCCGGTAGCGCAGCTCGCAGGCGATGCCCCAGACCGGCACGTGACGCCAGCGCCGCTCCTTGAGGCGATCGCGGACGCCACCGAACAGCCCGCACGCCGCGCACGGCTGATGCCGTCCCTTGATCACGTCCAACTCCACGACGATCTTGCCGCCGATGTCGCGGACCCGAACGACGCGATGGCGACGAAGCGCAAGGGTCGAGCGAACGAGGGATGCTACGGTCATCGGGCCCCTCCTGGGTCTTCCGGTCTGCTCTCACAGCCAGAAGTACCTGGTAGGGGCGCCTTTTCATGGGAGCCGGGAAGTCAGATCACGCACAGATTCTCGAGGGGAGCCAGTTAGTTGAGCCCAGTGCGGGCTTCGTCAGAGGGGGATCAGCGAAGATGAGGAATCGGACCGCTGCCTACCTGAGTATCGCCGCCCTGGTTTCCGGAAGCATCTTTCTCGGCGCCGGCGGCGCCGCTTGGGCAGACGACAACATCGATCCGTTCTATCCACACTGGCATAGCGCTCCCCCGGTGGCGTCATATCGTCTTCACACCAGTTTGAACGCCGCAATGAGAAATGCGATCAGCGTCGGAGGCTCCGCTTGGCCCTCCTACTCGAAGTTTTCGTTGACTCGCGGTAACGACATGTCGGGCAGTATCGATTACAACAACGCCAGCACGCACATGGTATTCACTGCGGTCTTGCCGCGTTATTGGACCGAGATTTGCCCGGGAACCGACACGATTGCCTGCACGAGGGCGCGAGTCTACTACGTGACGAACCCACGTCAGATTTATGACGTGGATACGATCTTCGATTCGACGGAGCAGTTCACAACAACATCCTGTAC
>JBOGDX010000569.1:0-2145 GCA_050743225.1 Actinomycetes bacterium
GTGGGGCGGTGCGCCGTTCCACCGGGCAGCGTGGCGCAGTCTGCGGCACGGTGCCGCGACCATGGACACCCTGATCTCGCTCGGCACGCTGGCCGCGTTCGGGTGGTCGCTATATGCGCTGTTCCTCGGCGATGCCGGCGACCCGGCCCTGCGCCACCCGTTCTCGCTCACGCCGGAGCGGGGCATGGGCGCCAGCCAGATCTACCTCGAGGTCGCGGCCGGGGTGACGTTGTTCCTCCTCGTCGGCCGCTACCTCGAGGCCCGGGCCAAGCGCCGGTCCGGCGCGGCTCTGCGGGCGCTGCTCGAGATGGGGGCGAAGGACGTCGCCGTGCTCCGGGACGGCGTGGAGACCCGCGTCCCGGTCGAGGCGCTGTCGGCCGGCGACGAGTTCGTCGTGCGGCCCGGCGAGAAGGTCGCCACCGACGGTGTCGTCGTCGCCGGGACGTCCGCCGTCGACGCCTCGATGCTCACGGGCGAGCCTCTCCCCGTCGAGGTCGGCCCGGGCGACGACGTCGCGGGCGCCACCGTCAACGCCGGCGGCCGTCTCGTGGTGCGCGCGACCCGCGTCGGCTCCGACACCCAGCTCGCGCAGATGGCGCGCCTCGTCGAGGACGCGCAGAACGGCAAGGCGGCCGTGCAGCGGTTGGCCGACCGGGTGTCGGCGGTGTTCGTGCCGGTCGTCATCCTGCTCGCGGTCGCGACCCTGGGCTTCTGGCTGGGGAACGACGCTCCGGTCGAGCTCGCGTTCACCGCCGCGGTCGCCGTGCTGATCATCGCCTGCCCGTGCGCGCTCGGCCTCGCCACACCGACGGCGCTGATGGTCGGCACCGGGCGCGGCGCGCAGCTCGGGATCCTCATCAAGGGCCCCGAGGTTCTCGAGTCGACCCGTCGCGTGGACACCGTCGTTCTGGACAAGACCGGCACGGTGACCACCGGCACGATGACTCTCGTCGACGTCCTGCTGGCTGACGGTTCGGACCGGGCCGAGGTGCTGCGCCTCGCCGGGGCGCTCGAGCACGCGTCCGAGCACCCGATCGCGCGGGCCGTCGCACAGGCCGCGGCCGTGGAGTTGGGGCCGCTGCCGACGGTCGAGGACTTCGCCAACGTCGAAGGCCTGGGCGTGCAAGGGGTCGTGCCCGACGGTGCGGGCGGCTCTCGTGCCGTGCTCGTCGGACGCCCCCGGCTGCTCGCCGAGTGGTCGCAGCCGCTGCCGGCCGGTCTCGAGCAGCGCATGGCCGCCGCGGAGGCGGAGGGGAAGACCGCAGTCGCCGTGGGGTGGGACGGCCAGGCGCGGGCGGTGCTGGTGGTGGCCGACACCGTGAAGCCCAGCTCCCGGGACGCGCTGGACCGGCTGCGTGCGCTCGGCCTGCGCCCGGTGCTGCTGACCGGCGACAACGAGGTCACCGCCCGGGCCGTCGCCCGCGAGGTCGGCATCGACGAGGCCGACGTGGTCGCCGAGGTGCTGCCGAAGGAGAAGGTCGACGTGGTCCGGCGGCTGCAGGAAGAGGGCCGGGTCGTCGCCATGGTGGGTGACGGGGTGAACGACGCCGGCGCACTGGCCCAAGCCGACCTCGGCCTGTCGATGGGCACCGGCACCGATGTGGCGATCGAGGCGTCTGACCTCACGCTGGTGCGGGGGGACCTGCGGGTCGCCGCCGACGCGATCCGCCTTTCCCGCCGTACCTTGTCGACCATCAAAGGGAACCTGTTCTGGGCGTTCGCCTACAACGTCGCCGCCCTGCCGCTGGCCGCCGCGGGCCTGCTCAACCCGATGCTGGCCGGCGCGGCGATGGCGTTCAGCTCGGTCTTCGTCGTCACAAACAGCCTGCGGCTGCGCCGGTTCCAGCCGCTCACGACGGACGGCGGGTGAGCAGCACCGAGCGGGTCGCCCGGCCCGCGAGCGCCGCACCCGACCAGCCGCCCGAGGGCCTGCGCGCGCACTGGGAGCGATGGCTGGGCGCCGAGCCCGCGCAGGTCTCCGCCCTCGGCCGGCAGCGCGGTGACGGTCCGCCGCAGGTCCGGGTCGTCGGTTCGCGTCAGCGCGAAGAGCCGGCATGGGACGGAGAGGCCCACCCGGTGACGGGGATCGTCGACCCGGGCGGGAACGCCGTGGTGTCCGTCCCGACCCGCCACGAGGCCTGGGCC
>JBOGDX010000570.1:0-2142 GCA_050743225.1 Actinomycetes bacterium
GCGTGGAACAGCTGCTGCTGTCCGGCGACGTGACCTACTCGCTGCCCGACAGCGCCCTGCTGCGCGAGGGCTCGACGCACAAGGCGCGCACCAAGGCGAACGACGCCGTCGTCGAGTCGCTGACCGGCGTCCTCGAGCAGTTCGGCATCGACGCGCAGGTGACCGGCTTCACGCGGGGGCCGACGGTCACCCGCTACGAGGTCGAGCTCGGGCACGGCACCAAGGTCGAGCGGGTCACCGCCCTGTCCAAGAACATCGCGTACGCCGTGGCAAGCGCCGACGTCCGGATCCTCTCGCCGATCCCCGGCAAGTCGGCGATCGGCATCGAGATCCCCAACACCGACCGGGAGACCGTGAGCCTCGGTGACGTCCTGCGCTCGGGCAACGCCCGGGCGGACCACCACCCGATGGTCGTCGGCCTCGGGAAGGACGTCGAGGGCGGCTTCGTCGTCGCGAACCTGGCGAAGATGCCGCACCTTCTGGTCGCCGGCGCCACCGGGTCCGGCAAGTCCAGCTGCATCAACTCCCTGATCACGTCGGTGATGCTGCGAGCGACGCCGGACGAGGTGCGGATGGTGCTGGTGGACCCGAAGCGGGTCGAGCTCACGGCGTACGAAGGAATCCCGCACCTCATCACGCCGATCATCACCAGCCCGAAGAAGGCCGCCGAGGCGCTCCAGTGGGTCGTCCGCGAGATGGACATGCGCTACGACGACCTGGCCGCCTTCGGCTACCGCCACGTCGACGACTTCAACAAGGCAGTCCGGTCCGGCAAGGTGACGCCGCCTCCGGGCAGTGAACGGGCCCTCGCCCCCTACCCGTACCTGCTGGTCATCGTCGACGAGCTGGCCGACCTGATGATGGTCGCGCCGCGCGACGTCGAGGACTCGATCGTGCGCATCACCCAGCTCGCCCGAGCCGCGGGGATCCACCTCGTCCTGGCGACGCAGCGACCCTCGGTCGACGTGGTCACCGGTCTCATCAAGGCCAACGTGCCGTCACGGCTGGCGTTCGCGACGTCGAGCCTGGCCGACAGCCGGGTCATCCTGGACCAGCCGGGTGCGGAGAAGCTGGTCGGTCAGGGCGATGCCCTCTTCCTGCCGATGGGCGCCAACAAGCCGATGCGCCTCCAGGGGGCCTGGGTCACCGAACCCGAAGTGGTCTCGGTCGTGGCGCACTGCACCACGCAGCTGCAGCCGAGCTACCGCGACGACGTCACCGCGGCCGTCGCAAGGAAGCGCGAGATCGACGAGGACATCGGCGACGATCTCGACCTGCTCTGCCAGGCCGCCGAGCTCGTCGTCACCACGCAGTTCGGCTCGACGTCGATGCTCCAGCGGAAGCTGCGCGTCGGCTTCGCCAAGGCCGGCCGGCTGATGGACCTGATGGAGAGCCGGGGGATCGTCGGTCCGAGCGAGGGCTCCAAGGCCCGAGACGTCCTCGTCAAGCCCGACGAGCTCGACGGTGTCCTGATAACCATCCGAGGCGAGTGAGCAACGTCATCCTGTTGCAGCAACGTGATCACTCAGGGTGAGACCGCGGCTGGCCGACAGTGAGAGGGACCCCTAGAATCGGGACTCTTCCTGTGCTCGTCGGGTGACGTCAGCCGGTCGTCAGTAGGGCGGTCCGGGGCGAGTCGGGGGCCCCCGGGAGGAGCGCACGTGACCATCGGCCAGACCCTCGCCGAGGCCCGCGAGAAGGCGGGGATGTCGGTCGAGCAGGTCGCCGCCGCCACGCGCATCCGGCGCACCCTGGTAATGGGCATCGAGCGGGACGACTTCTCCGCGTGCGGTGGCGACTTCTACGCGCGGGGGCACGTGCGGACCATCGCTCAGACCGTCGGGGCGGACCCGCAGCCGCTGCTGGCCGAGTTCGACGCCGCCCGGCCCGGTGCCGGCCCGCCGCGCGCCACCGACGTCTTCGAGTCCGAGACAGCGGCCCGGCCCGAGCGGCGAGGGCCCAACTGGAGCGCCGCGATGGCGGTCGCGCTCGTCCTCGTGCTCGGCTACGGCGTGGTCCAGGTGTTCTTCTCCGACGGCGAGCGGGGCACGTTCAGCGGAGGTCCGGCGCGGATCCCGTCGAGCAGCGGGTCCGGGCCGGCGTCCGCCCCCGCGAGTCCCAGCGCCACGCCGGACAACAGCG
>JBOGDX010000571.1:0-2126 GCA_050743225.1 Actinomycetes bacterium
CAAGTGCCGCTGTCGTCGGCGCGACCGTGGCGGCGGTGGCCGAGCCCGCGTCGGCGCCGGTCTACCTGGCCGCCCTGCTGGTCACGCTGTTCGGGGGCGCGCTGCTTGCCGCCCGGGTGTCGCGGCGGGACGCGCTGGTGCGCGACGCCACCGGCCAGGAGCGGCTGCGCATCGCCCGGGACCTGCACGACATCGTCGGGCACGGCATGGGGGCGATCACGGTGCAGGCGGGCACCGGGCGGGTGGCGCTGGACGCGAGGGAGCTCGAGGTGGCACGGTCCGCGCTGGCCACGATCGAGCAGGCCAGCCGCGACGTGCTGCGCGAGGTGCGGTGGCTGGTCGGGCTGCTCCGCGACGAGCCCCGGCGCCCCGGCCTGGCCCGCATCGACGACCTGGCCGA
This sequence comes from Actinomycetes bacterium, assembly GCA_050743225.1. Classification (GTDB taxonomy): domain Bacteria; phylum Actinomycetota; class Actinomycetes; order JACCUZ01; family JACCUZ01; genus JBOGDX01. The sequence goes on from JBOGDX010000571.1 coordinate 401, forward strand.
CGCCGCACGGCTGGCCGGCCTGGACGTGGAAGCTCGGGTGGGCCCTCTCCCCGCCGGTCTTCGCCAACCCGTCGAGGAGGCCGCCTACCGGATCGTCCAGGAGGCGCTGACGAACGTGGTCCGGCACGCGCACGACGCCAGACGTGTCCTCATCGAGGTCGGCGGCACGGACCGGGTCCGCGTCCTCGTCCGTGACGACGGGACCCGCGGGGAGCCGGCGGCCGCAGGTCACGGCCTGACCGGCATGCGGGAGCGCGCCGCTGCGGTGCAGGGCGAGGTCGTCGCGGGGCCCGCGCCCGACGGCGACGGCTGGTCGGTGGTCGCCACCCTGCCGTCGTCCGGTCGGCCGGCATGAGCATCCGGGTCGGCATCGCGGATGACCAGGCGATGATCCGCGACGGGTTCCGCCTGCAGGTGACTCTCACCGACGACCTCGACTTCGCGGGTGAGGCGAGCGACGGTGAGCAGGCCGTGGCGCTGGCGCGCCGGGAGCACCCGGACGTGCTGCTCATGGACGTCCGGATGCCGGTGCTGGACGGGATCGCAGCCACCCGCAGGATCACTGACGACCCGCTCACCGCCGGCGTACGGGTCATCGTGCTGACCACGTTCGACCACGACGAGTACGTCTACGGCGCATTGCGCGCGGGAGCGTCCGGCTTCCTGCTCAAGGACGTCGGGCCGGAGGCGCTGCGCGAGGCCATCCGGGCGGTCGCCGACGGCGGCGCGCTCATCTCCCCGCAGGTCACCCGGCGGCTGGTGGCCGAGTTCGCCCGACGCCCGTCCACCGGCTCTCCGTCTCGACGGCTGGTCGACGTCCTCACCGAGCGCGAGCTGGAGGTGCTGGCGCTCGTAGGGCGCGGCCAGTCCAACGGCGAGATCGCCGCGTCGCTCGTGGTGAGCCCGCTCACCGCGAAGACCCACGTGAGCCGGATCCTCACCAAGCTGGGCCAGCGCGACCGGGCGCAGCTCGTGGTGCTCGCCTACGAGTCCGGCCTCGTGGTCCCGGGGTCCGACCCCGGCTGACCGCGCCGACGTACTCCTGCGGGCGTACGTCGCGGTGCCTCCCTCCGGCCGACGACACGTCGCCGCTGCTCGCGAACCCTCGAGTCAGACCCGACGGGCGCGCAGAGAGGACACCACCATGGCCCGCATCCAGCTCGACCACCTCACCAAGCGGTACGGAGGCGTCACCGCGGTCGACGACCTCAGCCTCACCCTCGAGCCGGGCACGATCACCGGGTTCCTGGGTGCCAACGGCGCGGGGAAGTCGACCACGCTGCGCATGCTGCTCGGTCTGACGAGACCGACCGCCGGCACGGCGACGATCGACGGTCGCCCCTACGCGGACCTCGACACCCCGGCGCGGGTGGTGGGGGCGATGACCGACCCGGACGTATTCCACCCTCGACGCAGCGGTCGCAACGCCCTGCGGGTGCTGGCCCGCGTCTCGGGTGTGCCGGACTCCCGGGTCGACGACCTGCTCGCCGCCGTCGACCTCAGCGGCGCCGCGCGCCGTCGAGTCGGTGGCTACTCGATGGGCATGCGGCAGCGGCTCGGCCTCGCGGCGGCACTGCTGCGATCGCCGAAGGTGCTGCTGCTCGACGAGCCGACCAGCTCGCTCGATCCAGCGGCCGCGCGCGACGTGCGCACGCTGGTCAAGGGGCTGGCCGACCAGGGAGCGGCGATTGTGTTCAGCAGCCACGACATGGGCGAAGTGGAGGAG
>JBOGDX010000572.1:0-2119 GCA_050743225.1 Actinomycetes bacterium
GTCCGGGCCTGCGGGTCGTGCTGGCCGACGCCCCGCGGTCCGCCGACCGGGTGCTGCCCGAGGACGCCCGCCCCGACGACCTGGTGGTCCACCAGCAGGACGTGCAGGCAGTGGTGAACGCCCTGTGGGCCGGCGGGGCCGAAGCAATGCGGATCATGGACCAGCGGATCATCACGACCAGCGCCGTCCGGTGTGTCGGCAACACGCTGATCCTGCAGGGCAGGGTCTACTCCCCGCCGTACGAGATCACCGCGATCGGCGACCCGGAGCGGCTGCGGCTCGCACTCGACACCTCCGAAGGGGTAACGCTGTACCGCTTCTACGTCGAACGGTTCGGCCTCGTCTACGAGACCGAGGACCGTACGTCCGTACGGCTGCCGGCCTATGACGGGTCGCTCGACCTGCTGTACGCGCGGACGGCGGTGTGAACCACGCCCGCGCCCGGTCGGGGGTCGGCGACGCCGCGCGCTCGACGGCGCGCGGGCTGGGCGAGCTGCTCATCACCGCCGGGCTGGTCCTCCTGCTGTTCGTCGCCTACCAGCTGGTCTGGACGAATCTGGAGGCCCGCCGGGCCCAGGACCGGGTCGCTGAGCAGATCCGGGACGCCTGGGAGCGTCCCGTCCGGGACCCGGGCGGCGGGACGGCCGCGAAGGGCCCGCGCGCTGCGGACTTCGGTGCGGGCTTCGCGTTCCTGCGCATCCCGCGGCTGGGCACCGGCTACTCGGTCCCCGTCGTCGAGGGGGTCGGGCTCGACGAGCTCGCGCGCGGGGTGGGGCACTACCCCAGCACCGTCCGGCCGGGTCAGGTCGGCAACTTCGCGGTGGCGGGGCACCGCGCCACCAACGGCGAGCCGTTCGCCTACCTCGACCGGCTGCGCCCGGGTGACGTCGTGGTCGCCGAGACGCGCCGGTCATGGTTCACCTACGTCGTCGACCGCAGCCGGATCGTGGCGCCGACCGCCACCTGGGTGATCGACCCGGTGCCCGGCAACCCCGCGGCGGCGCCCACCGAGCGGCTGCTCACGCTCACGACCTGCAACCCGCGCTGGGGCTCGACGGAGCGGCTCATCGTGTTCGGCCACCTCGAGGAGCGCCGACCGAAGTCCGAGGGACCGCCGCCCGTGCTGGTGAGGAGGGCCTAGGTGTACTCCTGGATCTGGCGTCACCTGCCCGGCCCGTTCCCGGTGCGGCTGCTGGCCGCGACGGTCCTGGTGGCCGTCGTCGTCCTGGTGCTGTTCACCGCCGTGTTCCCGTGGGCCGAGGACTCGCTGCCGTTCCTCGAGGTGACGGTCGACTCATGAGCGGGCCCGGGACCGCCGCCCGGCGGGTGCTGGTGGTCGACAACTACGACAGCTTCGTCTTCAACCTGGTGCAGTACCTCGCCCAGCTCGGCGCGGACTGCACGGTGCGTCGCAACGACGAGGTGTCCCCCGGCGACGGGAAGGCTTACGACGGTGTGCTGCTGAGCCCCGGACCGGGTACGCCGGAGCGGGCCGGTGTCTGTGTCGACCTGGTGCGCGAGTGCGCCGGGACCGTGCCGCTGCTGGGGGTCTGCCTGGGCCACCAGGCGATCGCGGTCGCCTACGGTGGCGTGGTCGAGCGCGCGCCCGAGCTGCTGCACGGCAAAACGAGCGAGGTCCTGCACGAGGGAGCGGGGGTGCTGGCCGGCCTGCCCTCGCCGTTCACGGCCACGCGCTACCACTCGCTCGCGGTGCGGCCCGGCTCGCTGCCCGACGCGCTGGAGGTGACCGGCCGCACGGAGGGCGGTGTGGTCATGGCGCTGCGGCACCGCGACCTGCCGGTGGAGGGGGTGCAGTTCCACCCCGAGTCGGTGCTCACCGAGGGCGGGCACCGGATGCTCGCCACCTGGCTTGCCACCTGCGGCGACCCGGACGCGCCGGCTCGCGCCGAGGGGCTCGGCCCGGTCGTGGGCCGAGCGCCGATCACCTGAGTGGTGGCGTCAGCCGCCGGGGGTCTGGGTCGGCAGGACTGTGGCCGTGTCGGTCGGTGTCGGCGACTCGGTGGGCTCCGGAGGCTCGGTGGCGACCACGATCGTGACGGTTGAGCCCAGCCGGACCGTCTCGTCTGCACCCGGTGACTGGTCCAGGACGGTTCCCGGG
>JBOGDX010000573.1:0-2117 GCA_050743225.1 Actinomycetes bacterium
GGATCAGAAACAGCGACTCGGGCGTGGTGATGAGGATGTCGGGGGGCCGGCGGGCGAACCGGCGTCGCTCGTCGGCGGGCGTGTCACCGGAGCGGACCGCCACGGTCAGGTCGGGCTCGGGGAGGCCGAGGCGGGTCGCGGCGTGGCGGATGCCGGTGAGCGGCGCGCGCAGGTTGCGCTCGACGTCGACCGCCAGCGCCTTCATCGGTGAGACGTAGAGGACACGGCAGCGGCGCTGCGGCTCGGCCGGCGCCGGCTCGCTGGCCAGCCGGTCGATGGACCACAGGAACGCCGCCAGCGTCTTGCCTGAGCCGGTCGGCGCGACGACCAGCGCGTTGCGCCCGGCGCCGATCGCGGCCCAGGCGCCGACCTGCGCCGGCGTCGGCGACGCGAACGACGCGCCGAACCAGGCCCGGGTCGCGGGGGAGAACCGGTTCACCCCCCGATTCTCACCCCTGCGACCGACAACCCCGACGGGGCGCCGCGGAACAGCCCCCGAGCCGCGGGGTTCGCTACCCGGCTACTTCCACTCGAAGAGCCTGCCGTCGGTCTTTCCGCCCTCGTCGACGTCGTACTCGTAGACGCAGGCCGTGCCGTTCAGGCGGGCGAACTTCGGTGACGCGCTGCGGTGGTAGATCGCCCCGCGGTACGTCGCGGCCTGCCCGCGCCCGAGCATCCGGCCGACGCCCGAACCGCTCCACGTCACGGTGTCGCCCTCCGGCGTCATCAGGATTCCCTGGCCTTCCCCGAACAGCGTGCCGTCGGCCCTGGCGACCGTGACGTACGTCCCCATGTCGATGACGTCCGAGTCGAGCAGGCGGCCGCTCGCCTCGAAGCTGACCTCCAGCCGCGGGCCGTCCGGTCCCGACGGCAGCACCCGGGTTGCGGTGACCTGGCCGATCTCCTGGCCGATCTGCTCACCCAACATCTGGTCCTCCTCTGTCTCGCCCCGTTCGGGCCTACTCCCGTGGGACGGGGCTGTCAACGGGCCACACCTCGCATTGCAGGCAAATGGCAGGAGTCCTGTCGGGGAGGCCGTCTACTCTCGGGCAAGTGCGCGATGACATGCCGCTCATCCACGCCCGGGGGCTGGTGAAGCGCTTCGGCGAGTTCACCGCCGTGGACGGCATTGACGTCGACGTGGCGCGGGGTGAGGCCTTCGGGTTCCTCGGGCCCAACGGCGCCGGCAAGTCCTCGACCATGCGCATGATCGGCGCGGTCTCGCCGGTCACCGCCGGCACGCTGCGCGTGCTCGGCCACGACCCGGCCGTCGACGGGTCACGCATCCGGGCCCGGCTCGGCGTGGTCCCGCAGGAGGACACCCTCGACGTCGAGCTGACGGTGCGCGAGAACCTCGTCGTCTACGGCCGCTACTTCGGGCTGTCCCGGCAAGCGGTGGGCGAGCGGGCCGACGAGCTGCTGGAGTTCGTCCAGCTCGCCGAGCGCGCGGACAGCAAGGTCGAGCCGCTGTCGGGCGGCATGAAGCGCCGGCTCACCATCGCCCGGTCGCTGGTCAACGACCCCGATCTGCTGCTGCTCGACGAGCCGACGACCGGCCTCGACCCCCAGGCGCGGCACGCGCTGTGGGACCGGCTGTTCCGCCTCAAGCAGCAGGGTGTGACGCTCGTCCTGACGACCCACTACATGGACGAGGCCGAGCAGCTGTGCGACCGGCTGGTCGTCATGGACAAGGGACGCATCGTCGCCGAGGGTTCCCCGGCCTCTCTGATCCGTGCGTGGTCCACGCGCGAGGTGGTCGAGCTGCGGTTCCCGGCCGGTGAGAACGAGGTGGCGGCCGAGAAGGTGGAGGCCCTCGCCGCCGACACCGGGCGACCGCTGCACGCGCTCGTCGACCGGGTCGAGGTGCTGCCCGACCGGGTGCTGCTCTACTCCCGCGACGGTGACGAGGCCGCGGCCGAGCTGCACCGGCAAGGGGTGGTCACGCTGTCCGTTCTGGTGCGCCGCAGCACGCTCGAAGACGTGTTCCTCCGCCTCACCGGCCGGACCCTGGTGGACTGATGGCCGTCACGACCCGCGCGCGGTCGAGCGAGCTGCCGGCCCTTCCCGCGCAGCCGGAGATGCTGCTCCGTGCATTCGCCTACTGGGTTGCCCAGTAC
>JBOGDX010000574.1:0-2096 GCA_050743225.1 Actinomycetes bacterium
TCGTATGCCTGCGCGGCGTAGACCGTATCCTGCAGATCGGGCCGGATCTCGCTCAGCCTCTTCTCGAATTCCGTGCCACCGGTAGCCAGTGTGGTCCCCCTCAATCCGGTCAGACCGGCGCGATTTTCCGGACCGACCTGGCTGACCAGGGTATTCGTCATCGTAGCGGAGGGAATGTAGACGTTTTTGCTCCCTGGACCGAGGCCCCCCTCGATCATCCTGGCGAGAATTTGAGCGCTCTCTGAGAAGCCGATCAGGACGATCGCGTGTAGCTATTCAGCTGGTGTGAGTGCTGGGGGTAGCCAGGCGCCGGTGGTGAAGAGTTGGCGGAGGGCGTCGAGTTTGTCGAGTCCCCATTTGGTGGCGGTGTCCAGGTAGGACTGGACGATGGCGAAGTCGGTGAGTCCTTGCAGCGTGCGCCAGCATCCGCCGGAGGTTCGTTGTTGGACCTTGACGGGCCTGCATGATCTTTCCGCCTCGTTGTTCGTGAAGGGCACGGAAAGATCGGTCGTGAACCTGAGGATCATGTCCTCGAACCGTCGGAAGCGGGCGATGAGGGTGCGGGCCTTGGCGGCGAGTTTGGTGCGCTGGCCCTGGTTGTCGGTGTCGCCGCGGGCGAGCGCGCCCAGGTAGTAGTTGCGGATCTGTTTGAGGGTCGTCTCGTCGAGGCGGTCCGCTCCGCGCTCGCGCGCTTGGTGGGCGGCCCGGTTGGCCACCAGCAGGGTGTTGGCCATGGCCGTGGCCCACAGTTGGCCGTCGGGATCGGCGTCGGAGATCGACCGCAGGTCGCGCAGCAGGTGCGCCCCGCACCAGGCGTGCAGGGCTTGGAGATGCTCGTAGCCGGCGTAGCCGTCGCGGACCAGCACCCCGGTGAACTCGCCGAGCACCCCGCCGGCGTCGATGGTCTTGGCGGAGCGGTCACCGACATGCAGGAGGGTGAGGTACTCGGTGCAGGCCACGTGCACGTAGGCCAGCGACCCGGCGGCGCGGCCCGGGGTTTCGTCGGCGTGCAGCAGCGGGGCGCCGGCCAGCAATTTCTGCATGTGGCCGAGGAATTTCTTCTCCAACCGCCGCGCCGCCCGGCCGCGGATCCCGGCCAGGAACCCGGTGGAGACACTGATCGCGGTCAACGCCTCCAGCAGATCCCGGGCCCGGCCGACCGGCAGGTAGTGCGCGCAGGTGAGCAGCGCGGCGCGGGCCAGAGTCTGCGGGCCGATCCGCACCGGCGACCCGGGGGCGGCCACCGTCTCGGCGTGCTCGGCCGGCACCGCCTCATCGTCCCAGCCTGGGGTGGTCACCGCCCCGCAACACGGGCACAGCTTCGACACCCGCTGGTACTCGGTCACCTTCGGCGGCGGCGCTGGCCGCGCGTCGACCACCTGACGGCGCTGGCGAGCCGACTCCGCCGCTCCAGCCAGCGAGGCATCACAACGCTCGCAACGATCCGGCCGGATCTCCAGCGTTTCATCGGCGTCGTCGACCAGGCTCCGCGAGGACGACGACGCGCCCGGCTGCTTGCCGGGATTGCGCCCCGACCTGGTCCGCGAGGAGCGTTTCTTCGCCGGCTTCTTCGACCACGGCGCATCCGACGACGGCGGACGGGAGGAATTCGACGAATCCACCGAAGCCTGGCGCTTCAACTCCGCGATCTCATCAGCCTGTTCGGCAACAATCCGTTCCAGTTCCACCACCCGCGCAGCCAACTCACCCACCAGCTGTTGCAGCTGCTCGTAGGTCGGCGCTTCGGGCACGCAGCAACCCTGCCCGAACCCACCGAAAGATCAACTCGACACGCCGATCAAGGCCACGCCAGCCTCACCAGCGCCAACGCCACCAGCTGAATAGCTACGATCGCGTCGGGGTCCCTGTCCTTGAGTCGCTGGACGATTCTGTCGATGCCAGGGGAATCCGGGTTGTAAGGAAACGAGTCGAGAACTTGATGTCCGCGGGCTTTGATCTTGTTTTCGACCGCTTTCCGTAAGGGGTATCCGTACACGTCGTCGCGCGATATCAGCACGGTCGTCGAGTTGTTGTCATCGACGACGAGGTCGCCGAGCAGAATCCCCTCGAGATTGCTTAATGGCACGGTACGGAAG
>JBOGDX010000575.1:0-2084 GCA_050743225.1 Actinomycetes bacterium
GACCCGCGCTACACGCTCGACGCCGACCTGCCGGACGGCCCGGCCGAGGCGCCGGTGCACCGGCTGCGCGGTGTCGACTCCGATGCCGTCGCTCAACTGGCCGGCGCCCTCGGCCTGGACGGCGTGCCCGCAGCGGAGGCCGGGGCGCAGCGCTGGAGCAACGACCGCGCCGAGCTGTCGGTCCAAGACTCGGGCCAGTGGTCGTACGCCGTCGTTGCCCAGGAGTCCATGGCCGAGCAGACGACCATGGAGCAGGCCCTCGACGCGGCCGGGCAGCTGTTCGCCGACGCCGGGCTCGCGACCGAGGATTTCGCCGTCCGCCAGGACGGAGCCTCGGGCATGGTGACGGCGGACCCGGTCGTGGACGGTCTCCCGACCGGGGGCTACGGCGTGACCGTGGTCATCAGAGGCTCCGCGATCGTGTCGGCGCAGGGTTGGTTGGCGGAGACGGCCGCTGGCCCCTCGTACCCGCTGGTCTCCGCGCAGGACGCTTGGGAGGCGTTCGTCCGCACCCCCTCTCCGGTGGCCTTGATGGCATGTCCGGAGCCTGTGCCCGGTAGCGACAACCAAGTGGCCTGCGGGGGCGGTCCGGTCACCGTGACGGGGGCCGAGCTGGGCCTGTCGCTGCAGTGGGCGGGGACCGAGCCGCTGCTCGTGCCGTCCTGGCTGTTCGACGTGGATGGCTCACGGCAGCGGCTGGCGCAGGTCGCCGTCGAACCGCGCTACCTGCACCGGTCGGACGAGGTGCCTCCCGCCGCGCCGGGCGGCGGCGAGCCCGGGTCGAGCGGCACGGCCGCTCCCCCGGTGGCGCCGAGCACCGACCCCGGTGGGGACGAGCGGATGTCCCGGTTCGCCTCGGTGAAGCGCAGCGGGGACGACATGTCGCTCGACGTGACGTTCTGGGGTGGGGTCGAGGACTGCTACGACTACACGGTGCGCGTCGAGGAGTCCGACGAGGCCGTCAGGCTGAGGCTGTCGGAGAAGGCGACGTTCGACGGCGCGTGCATCGAGCTGGCGCAGCAGTACGACCGGAGGGTGCCGCTCGAGCGAGCACTCGGCGTACGACACGTCGTCGACGCGGACACCGGCGAGACACTGCTCGGGCCCACGCGCTGACCGCCCGGCACCGCTCCTCGTCGGGGCGGGCTCGGGCGGTCGGGGTCGCTAAGGGTGCGTCAGTGGAACGAGTCGCCGCAGGCACAGGACCCACCGGCGTTGGGGTTGTCGATCGTGAACCCCTGCTTCTCGATCGTGTCGACGAAGTCGATCGTGGCGCCGCCGAGGTACGGGGCGCTCATCCGGTCGACGACCACGCCGACGCCGCCGAAGTCCTTGCTGACGTCACCGTCGAGCGCGCGTTCGTCGAAGAAGAGCTGGTAGCGCAGGCCGCTGCACCCGCCCGGCTGGACGGCGACCCGGAGCTGGAGGTCGTCGCGACCCTCCTGCTCGAGCAGGTTCTTGACCTTCAGCGCGGCGGCCTCGGTCAGGACGATGCCCTGCTGCTCTGTGGTCTGCTCCTGAACGGTCATCTACTGGCTCCTGGTCCGTGCGTCGGATGACTGACCCGCCAAGCGCCAACCTGTGGGTCGGGCAGGTCATTCCCGACAATGGTTACACAGGTTCCCGGTCCGCGTGGGCAGGCGCAGACCCTCAGTGCGACCAGGTTCGGGCGACCCGCTGGGCCAGCGCTGCGAGCCGGTCCTCTGCGGTGTGAGCCTCGTCACCCGCGGCGAGATCCTCGACGGCGTAGGCGGCGTCCACTCCCGTTCCCGACAGCTCCCGACGGCCCACCTCGACGCGCTCGGCCAGCACCACGGTGGGTCGTCCGGCGTGCTGGGCAGCTCGCGCGACGGCGACCACGACCCGGCCGCGCAGCGCCTCCCAGTCGAAGACCGCCTGGCCGGTCAGCGCCAGGTCGGCCTCCCGCACCCGGTCGTCCAGGCGGGCGACCTGGGCGACCAGCTCGGTGCCGTTGACCCGCTGGGCACCGATCAGGAGCAGACCGAACCCGATGCCGCCACCGGCGCCCGCGCCCGGCCGGACCGCGAGCCCGCCGTCGGTCTCCGTCGCCCACTCGCGCAGGG
>JBOGDX010000576.1:0-2069 GCA_050743225.1 Actinomycetes bacterium
GGACTAGCCTTCCCGGCCTAGCCCGCCTCTTTCACGGTGCACCCAAGTTGATCAGTAGTTGATCTTTGGGTGGGGCCGGTCCGTCGCTGTTGCCGGTGGGCATGGGATCGGCCCGGCTGTCGCGCCGGGTGGCGGGGTTCCGCGGTTCCTGGTCGTCGGGATGATGGGTGGTGCTCAGCCGAAGGCGGTCCGTAGTCGCTGCCAGCCGGTGGCGATCGCTTCGGCCCAGCGCCAGGTGGTGTCGATGCGTAGCCGGGTCTGGCGGGCGCCGCGGGTGATCCGGGCGGCCACGTGCAGGACTCGGTAGCGGAACGTCGCGATCTCGCAGCGGGCCAGCGCGGGGACGTCGCCGAAGGCGATCAGCTTGGTCCAGCAGACCAGGTCGACTGCGGTGAGCACGGCCTGCAGCCAGGCGGCGTTGAGGGCGAAGGATCGGCTGGGCAGGTTGCGCAGCCCGCTGGCCTTGGCTTCGCGGATGCGGTCCTCGACCCGGGCGTGCTGGCGGTGGCGCAGCTCGAGTCCGCCGGCCTGCCCGGGCACGACGCCGGCCGGGGTGTCGGTGAGCAGCGCGGTGACTCGCAGACCGTCGACGTCGGTGAAGGTGAGTTGCGCGCCGGGGTGCGGGCGTTCCTTGCGCAAGATCAGCCGGGAGCCCTCGGGCCAGCCGGTCAGGCCGATCATCCCGGTGGCCTCGGCGACCCAGGCGCCGTCGCGGATCTCCCCGTCGGTCTGGATCGCCGGGGCCCAGCAGGAGGCGGGGATCAGGTCGACCACCGCCTGGATGCGGTGGTCGACGGGGAACCCGAAGGAGAACCCGACCCCGGCCTCGCGGCAGGCGGCGGCGAACGCGTGGGTGGCCCCGGCTGAGTCCGAGCGGGCCAGCACCCGCGGCGAGTCCGGGTCGCCGGGGCGGGGCCGGGCGTGCTCGGGCAGCCCCTGCAGCGCCATCTCCAGCACCTCGATGTGGTCGGCGGCGGTGTTGGACCCGGCGTTACCGGCCCGCAGCAGCCCGGCCAGGGCCTCCCCGCCGGCCACGTCGGGGCGGTCCAGGAACGCCAGCAGCGGATGGAACCCGAACGTGTGCTTCCAGGTCGCCGCGGCGTTCTCCTTCTCCGAGTGCGCGACCGTGATCGTGGCGTCGAAGTCGATCCGCAGCTCCCCACCCATCTCCGGGCGCTGCAGGTCGGGGCCGGCACCCGCCGCCCAGGCCCGCTCGCGGGCCTCGGCCCGGGCCGCGTGCACCCGGTCCAGGTGCTCGTCGTCGATGCGCTCCAGACCCCGCCACGTGGTGGGCATCGAGGCGACCGGGCCGAACAGGTCGGGCCGGTCACCGAGCACCGCGATCCCCGACACCGCGTCCGCGCCGTCCGCGATCGCCACCGCCAGATCGGTGAACACCCGCCCCGGGACGTGCACCGGCATGCCCGCGTAGGTGTCGATCAACGCCGCGCTCACCCCGTCGACCAGCCCGGTGTACTCAGCCATCTCCCGCAGCAGCCCCACCCCGGCGTGCGACACCACCCCCACGCCGTCCGCGCTGACCTTGACCCGACGAACACGCCCGTTACGCTTCACCTGCGGAGTGCCTTCCTGCTACGGCGAACTGGACCCTTAGCAAGTCCGAGTTTCCCTTACAGGACAGGCACTTCCGCACATTTGCGACCGGTGTCGCAGCCCCTCCCATGAAAGACGCGGGCTAGAACCGGACGTGTGAATGCCGTCCGAGTCATAGTCCTCAACGTTCCAAACAACAGGGGTGAACGTCCCCGTGGGGAGACTGAAACCCGTCGCGTCAAGCGAAGCCTTAGCGCGGGGCGGGCTGAGCAGGAAGTTCGACGCATCACGAATGTTCGCGTTTAGCTTCGCGGCAGTCGGCTTCTCGCCCGCCACCCACGTTCCCATGGTGGGAATAGTCGCCACGTCAGTCCACCGACCCAACAAGCTCCGGCGACCAGGAAGTACGGCGCATGATGCGCTCAAAGTCCTTCCGGTCAGCCTCGGCCTGACGCTCGGCGCGCGAGGCAGCCCAAGCAATCGAATTGAAAACGATTGACCACACCTGATCGGCG
>JBOGDX010000577.1:0-2069 GCA_050743225.1 Actinomycetes bacterium
GCAGTAGAGTCACGACACGCGCGGACGCCGGTGAGCCAGGGGGGAGGGCTCGCCGGCGTCCGGCGTGGTGGGGTCTGTGCCAGGCCGCTCGCGTCAGCTCCCGGTGGCCGCCAGGCGACGGAACGGGTCGCGGGCCGGAGGGATCGGCAGCGAGATGCGGGTGCCGTCCGAGCTGAGCCCGCCGAGGCCGAGCACCGCGGACAGGATCGAGTACGTCGTCTCGCCGGCGTCGACGCCGGCCTGGGTCACCATCACGCGATAGATCGTCACGTAGTGCTTGGCCGGTGTGTCGTAGCTCCAGTCCACCGATCCGAGATGGTTGGCGGTGCCATGGGTGCCGCTCGGCCCGTTGAACGGCCCGTCCCAGACCTGGATGCCGGCCGGGCCGGCGGCGAAGCGGCCGTCCTGGCCCACGTCGTTGCGCCCGGCGGTGGCGAGCAGCTCGCGGGTCTCCCGCTCGGCCAGCACGAGGGCCGGTCGCACGTGGCTGGCCAGCGCCGGCACGGCGACCACGCCGTCCTTGAGGCGCAGGCCGTGGACGGTGGGGCCACCGAGCGGCAGGACGTGCAGTGTCACAACGACCTCCAGGTCACGACGACCACCAGCTGCCCCGCTACGCGGTCGGTCCCACGCCGGCCGTCACGGGAAGTATCGGCGCGTACCCCCGGTGCACATCACTCGCCCGATCGGGTGAATCGGCGTAACGGGCACCGGTTGAGCGTGGGAGCGGCTGGGCGGTGACCCCGGCGATACCAAACATTTACCGGCTGAGCGCCCATCACTGGGCTGACCGGGTGAGGTGGAACCGCAAGCCCAGGTCGGGATCCTCGTGGGTCCCTTCCGCGTCGGGCGCCTCGCCCTCCACGAACGTCGTGGCCAGCACCTCGCCCGCCACCAGGCCCCCGTGCTCCCGCAGCGCCTCGGCGAGCTCCCCGGACGCGGCCCACCGCAGCGCGACCCGGTCGGTGACCTGCAGGCCCGACCGCTTGCGCGCGTCCTGGACGAGACGCACGACCTCGCGGGCGAGGCCGGCCCGCCGCAGCCGGGGGCTGATCTCCAGGTCGAGCGCCACCGTCTCTCCGCCCTCGGTGGCCACGGCCCATCCTTCGCGCGGTGTCTCGGTCAGCAGGACCTCCTCCGCCGTCACCTCGACATCGGCGCCGTCGACCCGCACCCGCGCCGTGCCGGTGTCACGCAGGCCCGCCGCGAGCTCGTCGGCGGGGTGGGCGGCAACCGCGGCGGCCACCCGTGGGGTGTCCTTGCCGAAGCGCTTGCCGAGCGCCCGGAAGTTGCCCTTCGCGGTGCGGTCCACGAGCTCGCCGGAGAGCTCCTCGAACCCGTGCACGTTGAGCTCGTCCGCCACCTCGCGGCGCAGGTCGTCGGGCAGCCCCGCCCAGCCCGGCGCGCCGACCAGTGCCCGGCCGAGCGGTTGGCGGTTGCGCACCTTCGACGCGGCCCGTGCCGCCCGGCCGAGCTCGACGACCCGGCGCACCAGCCCGACCTGGTCGGTGAGTCTCCCGTCGACCTGGGACCGGTCGGCCACCGGCCACGGTGCGAGGTGCACCGACTCGGGCACGTCCGGCCCGCTGGCCCGGACCACGTCCTGCCACACGCGCTCGGTGACGAACGGCACCACCGGCGCCAGCAGCAGCGTCAGCAGTGTCAGGCACTCGTGCAACGTCGCGAGGGCCGCCGGGTCCCCGTCCCAGAACCGGCGCCGGCTGCGCCGGACGTACCAGTTGGAGAGGTCGTCGACGTACGCCGAGAGGAGCCGTCCCACGCGCTGGCTGTCGAACGCCTCGTAGGCCTCGGTCACGTCGGTGACGAGCCGGTGCGCCTCGGAGAGCGCCCACCGGTCCAGCGCCGGCCGCGACGTCACGTCGGGAGCCTCATCCGACGGCGACCAGTCGTTGGCGTCGGCGTAGAGGGTCAGGAACGACGCGGTGTTCCAGTAGGTCAGCAGCACCTTGCGCACGACTTCGTCGACTGCCTGGCTGCCGACCCGCCGGGACGACCACGGGTTGCCGACGCAGAGCAGCAGCCAGCGCACCGCGTCCGCGCCGTGCTTC
>JBOGDX010000578.1:0-2068 GCA_050743225.1 Actinomycetes bacterium
GCTCCAGCCGTGCCCGTGACCCGTCGGCGAGCACGACGTCCAGCCGGCGCACGTGGTCGATGGTCATGCCGTAGCGGACGCTGCCGCTGCCGGCGGAGTTGTTGCCGACCATCCCGCCGACCGTCGCGCGGTTGCTCGTCGAGGTGTCGGGCCCGAACATCAGGCCGTACGTTGATGCGGCGCCGTTGAGGTCGTCCTGCACGACCCCGACGTCGACCAGGGCAGTGTGCGCGTCGGGGTCGATGTCGTGGATGCGGTCGAGGTGGCGCGACATGTCCAGCACCAGGCCGGGCCCGACCGTCTGGCCGGCGAGGCTCGTGCCCGCACCGCGCGGGACGACGGGGACACCGAACGAGGCTGCCGCCGTCACCGCCGCGGCGACGTCGTCGCTGGTACGGGGGAAGGCCACCCCGAGGGGGCGGATCGCGTACATGCTCGCGTCGCGCGAGAACAGGTGGCGGGTGTAGTCGTCGAAGGCGACCTCGCCGTCGAGGTCGTGGCGCAACACGTGCTCGAGCTCGGCCGCCGTCACTCCTTCTCCAGCGATGCGAGCGCGGCTGCGACCCCGGCCGGCTCCACCGGCACGCCGGCGAGCTGCAGGCCCATCTGCACGCCGGACAGTGTGCCCGCGAGCGTCAGGTCGTTGAAGTGGCCCAGGTGGCCGATGCGGAAGACGCGGCCGGCCAGCTTGCCGAGCCCGGACCCCAGCGACATGTCGAAGCGGTCGAGCACCACCCGGCGTACCTCGTCCGCGTCGTGTCCCTCCGGCACCAGGACGGCGGTCAGCGACCCCGAGTGCTCGCGCTCGTCGGCGCACAGCACCTCGAGCCCCCACGCCCGGACGGCCTCCCGCGTCGCCGCCGCGTGACGCTGGTGGCGGGCGAAGACGTTCGGCATGCCTTCGTCGGTGAGCATCCGCAGCGCGACCTTGAGCCCGTACAGCAAGTTGGTCGCCGGCGTGTAGGGCCAGAACCCGTTGCGGTTCGCGGCGACGATCGGCTCCCAGTCCCAGTAGGACTTGGGCAGCCCGGCGGTCCGGGACGCCACCAGCGCCTTCTCGCTGACGGCGTTGAACCCCAGCCCGGGCGGGAGCATCAGCCCCTTCTGCGACCCGGCGACGGTGACGTCGACCTCCCACTCGTCATGGCGGTAGTCGATGGATGCGAGCGAGGAGATGGTGTCGACCAGCAGCAGTGCCGGGTGGCCGGCGTCGTTCATCGCGGCGCGCACCTCGGGCACCCGGCTCGTGACCCCGGTCGAGGTCTCGTTGTGCACGACGCAGACCGCCTTCACGTCGTGCGCAGTGTCGGCGGCCAGCCGGTCCGCGACGACGGCGGGGTCCACGCCGTGCCGCCAGTCGCCGGGCACGAAGTCGACCCGCAGCCCGAGCGCGGTCGCCATCGCCTGCCACACGGTCGCGAAGTGCCCCGTCTCGAAGGCGAGCACCCGGTCGCCGGGGGAGAGCGTGTTGACCAGTGCCGCCTCCCAGGCGCCGGTCCCCGAGCTGGGGTAGACGACCACCGGACCGGTGGTGGCGAAGACCGGCCCCAGCCCCTCGAGAACCTCTCGGCCGAGCCGGGCGAACTCCGGCCCGCGGTGGTCGATGGTGGGCGCCGACATCGCCCGCAGGATGTCGTCGGGGACGTTGGTGGGCCCGGGGATCTGCAGGAAGTGGCGGCCGCTGCGGTGCGCTCTGGGCTGGCTCACGACGGTCCTCTCCCGCGCATGCAGACGCGGACTGTCCGGGATGCGAAATCTTGCCTCGTGCTCGCCCGCCGCCGCAATCCCGACATATCGCGACTTGACGGACAAACTGCCGCATGCTGGTATTCATCGTGACCGACGTCACAGTTCCGTGATCCGGAATCGGCGTCCCCGGCACGGGAGCGCCACGGAGGACCCTGGGAGGTCCCGCCCATGTCCGTCGAACTTGTATCAATCCTCGTCCTGTGCCTGATCTTCCTGATCGCCACCCTGCTGCCGGTGCACATGGGGGCGCTGGGCATCGGCGCCGCCTTCATCGTCGGGATGTTCGTCCTGGAAGGGGCCTTCGACGAGAAGGTCGACG
>JBOGDX010000579.1:0-2068 GCA_050743225.1 Actinomycetes bacterium
GACGTGGTCCACCCGCACACCGCCGCAGTGGCGAAGCACGGTGCGCAACATGTCGCGGTAGGCCACATAGCCGGTCTCGGCCAACCGGTCCGGGCGCCAGGGCGGCTGGGACCAGTCCTGCCCGACCTGGTTGAACGCGTCGGGTGGCGCACCGACGCTGACGCCCCGGGCCATCACCTGTTGCAGGCCCCAGGTGTCGGCGCCGTTGCGGTGCACCCCGACGGCGAGGTCGTGCACGACCCCGACGGCCATCCCGGCCTCCCGGGCGCGCCGGTGTGCCGTGGCGAGCTGTTCGTCGAGGACCCACTGCAACCAGCAGAAGAAGTCGACCCGGTCGGCCAGCCCGTCGCGGGCCGCCGCGACCTCGGGCGACTCGGGGTCGGCCAGCTCGGTCGGCCACCGCGACCAGACCGGCCCGTGCACCTCGGCCAGCGCGCACCAGGTGGCGAAGTCGCGCAGGCCCTTGCCCTCGCGTGCCACGAACGAGCGGTAGGCGGCCTCCCGGCCCGGGCTGCGTGGCACGGCGTGGACGAGGGTCAGGGCGGAGCGCTTCGCCTCCCACACGGCGTCCCGGTCGACCAGCATGTCGGCGGTGTTGACCGAACGCGCCAGCAGAGCGGTCCGCTCGATCTCGGCCCGAACCGCGCCGGTCAGGTAGGCGTGCTCCGGCACGAGCTCGACGCGGACGTACAGCGGGCTGACGAAGCGACGCGTCGCGGGCAGGTAGGGCGACGGCTCCACCGGAGCGGTCGGGGCCGGCGCGTGCAGCGGGTTGACCAGGACGAAGCCGGCGCCCGCCGCGCCGCTCCAGGCGGCGAGCTCGGCCAGGTCGTCGAGGTCCCCGTGTCCCCACGACCGTTTCGATCGCACGGAGTACAGCTGGGTCATGTAGCCCCACGCCGCGTGCCCCTTGAGCGGCGGCGCCGGAAGGCGGGCCGGTGTGACCACGAGGGGCGACCGCGCCTCGGTCGACCCGCTCACCGCCACGAGCTCGTGCCACCCCAGCGGCAGGTCGCCGGGGACGCTGACCGTGGCCTCACCCACGAGCGCGCCGCCGATGTCCCGCGGCTCGACCCAGCGGTCGACCTGCGCCACGTCGACCCGGCCGCCCTCCTCGAGCTCCATGCAGACCCGGACCGGGTCGCCGTGGGGCACGTGCACCGGCACCTCGCGCGGCTGGCCCGACCTCGCCACGACACAGGGCGGCAGCATGCGTCGCCAGGGCGCCTCGTGTACGTCGCGGAGGGAGTCGCGCACGGACTCCGCGCTGTGCGCCGGCACGCCGAGGGCGGCCAGGACGGCCTCGACCGACTCGCGCGGCACCTGCACGTGCTGGCCCTGCCAGTCCCAGAAGTCGGTCGCGACGCCGTGCGCCGCGGCGAGCTCGCGCAGGTCGTCGTCCATCGGCCCCGAGTGTGCCTCACCAGCAGGAGGGCCGGTCACCGCCGTCCGGACGGCCGCCCGAGGGCGGCACCCACACCGTGCCCGCCGCGGTCTCGACCTGAGCGGCGAGGGCTAGCAGCGCGGCCTCGCCGGCCGGCCGACCGGCGAGCATCACCCCGACCGGGACGCCGGCCGCGGTTCGGTGTACCGGCAGCGACACGGCAGGCTGACCCGTCAGGTTCCACACCGCGGTGAACGGCGTGAAGCGCTTGTTGGCCTCGAAGTCGCCGGCCGGGTCGGCGTCGTCGCGGATCGCCCCGACGGGCAACGGCGGCTGGGCGAGCGTGGGCGTCAGGACGGCGTCGTACGCCCACAGGTCGCTCACCGCCTGCCGCGCCATCGCCTGCAGCATCACGACGGCCAGCGCGAAGCCGTTGCCGGTCGCCGACCGGCCGCGGTCGCGCAGCCACCGGGTCAGCGGCCGCAGCAGCTGCTCCTTCGACGGCTCGACCGGCGCCAGCGTGGACAGCACCGACCAGACGGTCTCGAACAGCGGCACGACCGACGGCGGCAGCGGCGCCGGCACGTCCTCGACCTCGTGGCCCAGGGCCGCGAGGAGAGCGCTCGTCGCGTCGTACGCCCACAGGCACTCGGGATGCACGTCGGCCTCGGCGATGACCGGGGT
>JBOGDX010000580.1:0-2066 GCA_050743225.1 Actinomycetes bacterium
CGGCGACATCACCCTGCGTCGGATGCTCTGCCACCTGTCGGGCCTCCAGCGGGAGCCTGTCGGCGAGGTGTGGGAGCGGGCGGAGGGCCCGGATCGCGAGGAGCTGCTGGCCGGGCTGGAGCAGGCGGAGGCCGTGCTGCCGCCGGGCCGCCGGCACCACTACTCCAACCTCGCCTACGCGCTGCTCGGCGAGGTCGTGTCCCGACTGCGTCGGGAGCCGTGGGAGCGGGTGGTGCACGACAAGGTGCTCGCGCCGCTCGGGATGACCGCGACCACCCTGCGGAGGCGGGAGCCGTTCGCGCGGGGCTACCTCACCGACCCGTACGCCGACCGGCTGCACGACGAGCCAGAGTTCCCGGGCAACGCATTCGCGCCCGCTGCCGAGCTGTGGTCCACCGTCGACGATCTCGGCCGCTGGGCGTCCTTCGTCGCCGAGCCCGACCCGGCGGTCCTGTCTCCCGACACGGTCGAGGAGATGTGCCACCCGCAGGTCGTGCACGACCTCGACGCCTGGACCCTCGCCTGGGGACTGGGGTTCATGCTGCACCGGCGCGGTGAGCGGGTGCTGGTGGGTCACGACGGTGCGATGCCCGGCTACCTGGCGGGTCTTGCGGTCCGCCGGCCGGAGAAGGTCGGCGGGGTCGTCCTCGTCAACACCTCCGCGGCGGCGGACCCGGGAGCCCTGGCGGTGGACCTCGTGCTCCGGGTGCTCGACGACGACCCGGACCTGCCCGAGCCGTGGCGCCCCGGGCCTGCGGTGCCGCCGCCGGTCGAGGAGCTGCTCGGGCAGTGGTGGTCGGAAGGCACCGCGTACGTGTTCTCCGCCCGGGACGGCGCGCTCGAGGCCCAGCCGGTCGGCGCCGTGCGCTCACGGCCGCCCTCGGTGTTCGCCCAGGAGGGGCCCGACCGGTTCCGGGTGGTCTCCGGACGGGAGCAGGGCGAGCTCCTGCGCGTCGTACGCCGGGAGGACGGCACCGTCGACCGCCTGTACTGGGCCACGTACCCCGTGACCCGTGACCCTCGCCCCTTCGGCGGCTGACGCCGGGGCCGGGAGATCGCCTACGATGGCCGAGCCCATGACAGAGTCACCCGAGGCGCGCACCACCATCGTCGTGCCGGCCAGCCAGCCGATGGTCGCTGTGCTCGGGCCGCGCGACGAGCTGCTGCGGGTTGTCGAGACGGCCTTCCCGACGGTGGACATCTCGGTCCGCGGCAACGAGATCACCGTCCACGGAGAACCCGGCGAGGTCGCGCTCGTGGAGCGCTTCTACGACGAGCTGACGGCCGTCCTGCGCACCGGCCAGGGCGTGACCGTCGAGGCGGTCGAGCGGATGGTGGCGATGCTGCGCACCGAGACCGGCGAACGCCCCGCCGAGGTCCTCACGCTCAACATCCTGTCCAACCGCGGGCGCACCATCCGGCCCAAGACGCTCAACCAGAAGCGCTACGTCGACGCGATCGACAAGCACACGGTGGTGTTCGGCATCGGTCCCGCCGGCACCGGCAAGACCTACCTCGCGATGGCCAAGGCCGTGCAGGCGCTGCAGGCGAAGCAGGTCAACCGGATCATCCTGACCCGGCCGGCGGTCGAGGCGGGGGAGCGGCTCGGCTTCCTGCCCGGCACGCTCTACGAGAAGATCGACCCCTACCTGCGGCCGCTCTACGACGCGCTGCACGACATGATCGACCCGGAGTCGATCCCGCGGCTGATAACCGCCGGCACCATCGAGGTCGCGCCCCTGGCGTACATGCGTGGCCGTAGCCTCAACGACGCGTTCATCATCCTCGATGAGGCGCAGAACACCTCGCCGGAGCAGATGAAGATGTTCCTCACCCGGCTGGGCTTCGGCTCGAAGATGGTCGTGACCGGTGACGTGACCCAGGTCGACCTGCCCGGCGGGACCCACAGCGGGCTGCGCATCGTCCAGGAGATACTCGACGGGACCCGGGACGTTCACTTCTGCCGGCTCGCCAGCCAGGACGTCGTACGGCACCGGCTGGTGACCGACATCGTCGACGCCTACGGACGGTGGGACGCGAGCCAGGCAGCCGAGGCGCGCCAGGGT
>JBOGDX010000581.1:0-2053 GCA_050743225.1 Actinomycetes bacterium
CGCCCGGGAGGCCGGCATCTCCAAGACCGTCCTCTACCGGCACTTCGCCGACAAGGCCGACCTGGTGGGCGCCGTCATGACCCACGTGTCCGCCGAGATCCTGCTCCCCCGGCTGCAGGCCGAGCTGGCCGCCGAGCGGCCCGAGACGGGCGACCGGATCCGGGCGGTGATCGCCGCCTACGTGCAGGTCCTCGTCGACGAGCCGGAGCTCTACGCGTTCGTGTTCGCCAACAGCGGCCAGACCGGTGACTTCGTCGCCGACACCGAGCGGGTCGTCGCGCAGGCGCTGGCCGCCCTGATCGGCGACCGGCTGCGGGAGCAACAGATGGACTCCGGCGGCGCACTGCCGTGGGCCTACGGGCTGGTCGGCATGGTGCAGCTCGCGGCGCACTGGTGGGCCGGCGAGCGGTCGATGTCGGCCGAGGCGCTCGTGGACTACCTGACGATGCTCGCGGTCGGCGGCTTCGACGGGGTGCTCGCGGCCGAGGGCTCACCGCGCCGGTTCACGCAGGGCGGTGGCTAGCGCGCGGTGACCGCGTCGCGGCGGCGGCGGACGTCCAGGGGCGACGGCCGCCGGTCCAGCCGTACGTCGAGCAGCGCGCGCGCCTCGTCGCAACGACCGGCCGCGACCAGCGCGTGCAGCAAGGTGTCCTCGACGATCTCCCGCTGTGCCGCGCTGCCGCCGAGCCGCACCAGCCACGGGCCGAGCAGCCGCAGCATGCGCACTGCGTCGCACCACCGCTGCTCCGCGAAGGCGGCCAGCGCGTCGCACAGCGACACCACGACGTCGCTCATCACCGGGCCGGGCTGCGCGGCCAGGTGGTCCCGCAGCCTGACGAGGCCTGCCGTGTCGCCGGCGGCGGTCAGCGCAAGGGCTGCGTGCATCGCGGTGAACGCCGTGGTCGGCCGGCTGAGGATGTCCTCGTCTACGGCGTCGAGCACCGCGCGTACCGGCAGTGGCCCGGCCCCCTGCCACGAACCGGTGACCTGGCACCGCCACAGCAGCGACGCCGAGTCGACCAGGGCACGGACACCCTGCACGTACGGCGGGGCGAGCTGGCTCGCGTAGCGCGCCCGGACGGCGGCCTCGTCGCCCCTCGACAACTCGTGCAGGGCGGCGTGCCAGGAGAAGTGCGCGAGGTGCGAGGCCTCCCGGCCGTTCGACGCGATCCACGGGTCGAGCCACGCGAGCCCGGCCGCGTGGTCACCGGTCTCGTAGTGGACGTGCGTGCGCGCGTGCACGGCGTGCCCCGAGGACGGCTGCACCGCGAGGGCGCGACCGGACAGGTCCGCGGCCTCGTCGTAGCGCCCCTGGTCCTGACGCACGAACGCGAGCAGGCCCGCGTACCACCAGTCGCCGCCGTAGGCAGGCGCCAGCGACTCGACGAGCTCCCAGGCCTCCTGCTGGATGTCGGTCACGCCGGAGAAGGCGATCGTCGGCACGGCGGCACTGACCGCCATCGCGTCCCGCGGATGGTCGCGGACGTGGCGTTTCAGTGCGCGCGCTCCCTCGCCCTGGCAGTCGCGGACCCGGCGGGTGACGACGTCGACCAGGCTGCGCTCCCTGTCGTCGCCGCGGCGCCGCACCGACTCCTGCGCGTCGCGGACGGCGCGGTCGACGTCGACCTCCGCGCCCGCCTCGTGGCCGAGCATCGCCAGCGCCGCGTGAGCGAGAGCGAAGCCGGGGTCGAGCCGGGCGGCCCGGCGGAACTCCGCCTCCGCGCCGCACTGCACCTGCATCACCTTGTCCAGTCCGAAGTCGAACGCACTGGCGGCCTCGGCGGTGGTGGACAGCGGGAGCCCCAGCAGGTCCCTGGGCCGGCCGGCTGTGGACCTGGGCGGGCGACTGCGTCGCGCCGCGCGGATCGACAGCCGGTCGAGCGCCCGCCGGGCGACGTCGGCGGCCTGCACCCTGATCTCCGGGATCGCTGTCGTCTCCCACAGCTCGCCACGCCGCAGGGCGCCCAGCGTCCAGACCGGCAGGTCCGCCTCGACGCCGAGCAGCCGGCCGTCGTCGGTGGCGAGGCCGAGACCGAGCGGGCCGGTGCGGGCG
>JBOGDX010000582.1:0-2051 GCA_050743225.1 Actinomycetes bacterium
CCCCGAGCGCGAGTACCCCTCCATGTTCGAGCCCGTCCACGGCTCCGCCCCCGACATCGCGGGCCAAGGCGTCGCCAACCCGCTCGGCGCGATCTGGTGCGCCTCGATGATGCTCGACCACCTTGGCCACCCCGAGGCCGGCGCCGAGGTCTTCGACTCGTTCGCCTCCGTTCTCGCCACCACGGACGTCCGTACGCGCGACCTCGGCGGGACCGCCGGCACGAAGGACTTCACCAACCTGGTGCTCGAGGGCATCACCCGCCGCTAAGAAGCTGTTTTTCAAGCGGTCAAGCGTTTGACCTGGGTGTTTGCGGTTTGTGATCTTCGGGTGCGGGTGTGCAGGGTGACGGTGTCCTCGTCATCGAGCCCGGAGGTCCGCCCGTGTCCACGCCCGCCGCTGTCTTGAAGCGCCGTCTGCGCGACCTCGAGGCACGAGCCGCCGAACTCCACGAGCGGATCGCCGTGTTGCAGCGGGAGGCCGTCCAGGTCGAGGAGCAGGTCACGCGCTGGCGTATCGGTGGCGAGATCTTCGAGGAGGTCGAGCAGGAGTTGCGTGAGGGCAGGGCCGGTGACCGGGGTGGCGAGGCGGACGGCGCGTCCGGGGTGCCGTCCGCCGCGGGGTCGGGCGAAGCCGCGGAGTCGGTCGGCGATGCGCCCGGGGCGGAGTCCGGGTCGCGGTATGTGCCGCAGTGGAGCCCAGGGGCCGATCCGGCTCGGCTGCCCGGCCTGTATGCCGAGATCGTGGCGTTCGTGTCGGGTGCGGACCGGCCGGTGCGGGTGCCGGATGTGGTCCGTGCCCTGTTCGGTGAAGGAGCCGGCCGCAGCCGGCAGGAAGGTGTCCGCGCCCAGCTCAAGCGGCTGGTCGAGCGGTGCTGGCTGGCCAGCGGGGACGGGCGCTCCTTCACCGGCGTCTCACGCTGAGACCGGTGGCACCGCCCGGGCCGTCCCGGGCCCGGCCGTAGCGAGCCGGCGTGTCATCAAGGTGACCATCGCCCACTTCACATACGCCTCATGGGCTGCCGCCGTGCGCTCGTAATCCCGCACCAGACGACGGCAGTTGACCAGCCACGCGAAGGTGCGTTCCACTACCCAGCGTCTCGGCAGCACCACGAAGCCACTCATGTCATCGCTGCGACGCACCACCTCGACCTTCAGGGCGAGTTTCTCGCGGGCCCATTCGACCAGGGCCCCGGCGTAGCCGCTGTCGGCCCACACCAGACGCACCCGGGTGAACAGGCGGCGCACGGCGCCCAGCAGGTTCACGCCCGCGTCACGGTCCTGCAGGTCGGCGGCGGTCACCAGCACCACCAGCAGCAGGCCCAGACAGTCCACCGCGATATGCCGCTTGGAGCCCGACACCAGCTTCGCCCCGTCAAAGCCCCGGCGTTCCCCGGTGAGCGTGGCCGCTCCGCGCAGGGACTGGGAGTCGACGATCGCAGCCGTCGGCTCGGGATCGTCCCGGCCCTCGAGCAGCCGCACCTGTTCACGGAGCCGATCGTGCAGGACGTCGAGCAGCTCGTCGGCCTGCCAACGACGCTGGAAGGCGTAGACCGCGCCCCAGGGCGGGAAGTCGGCCGGCATCGCCCGCCACTTGATGCCTTCGGAGACCAGGTAGCGCACCGCATCGAGCATCTCACGATGGCAGTAGCCCTCCGGATTGCCACCGCGTCCGCACATCCAGCCGGGCAGCGGCATCACCCGCCGGATGACCTGCCACTCCTCATCGGTCATGTCCGTGGCGTAGAAGCGAGCCCGCAGCCGGCGGTCCCCGGCGTTACCGTACACATGGGCGAGACAGTCGCACGGTGCCGTGAACCGGAGGTCGGGCAACGGACGATCAGGTGCACAGGCGATAGCGTGAGGCACAACGAGGCTCTGTTTCTTGCGGGTTCGGCGTAGACAACCGACACGCTAGGAACGGGGCCTCGTGCTCGTGCCCTCTCCCGCCACCAGATCACACGATCAAGCTCGTCGTACGGACCGCCATCGAACACCCGAGGGTTGGAAAACAGCTAGTAAGTGCGTCGCCCAAGCTGAATGAGTGATTAGTG
>JBOGDX010000583.1:0-2042 GCA_050743225.1 Actinomycetes bacterium
CCACGACTCCTCCGCGGCGGCGACCCCCGCCGCCTCGGCGACGTCGGCCACCACGGCCCGGACGTCCGTCTCCACCGGCCCTCGCGCGTCCAGCCACGCCGTGACCGCCGACGGGATCGCGTTGACCCCGTTGGGCAGCACGCGCAGCTTGCCGATCGTGGCCAGCGCGTCGTACCGCTCGGCCGCGTCCCGCGCGGCCTGCAACGTCGTTGCCAGGGTGAGCATCGGGTCGTCGCGGTCGGCGAGGCGGGTGGTGCCGGCGTGGTCGGCGCGCCCGCGCAGGTCGAGCCGCCACCGGCCGTGCGGCCAGATCGAGGACGCCACCCCCACGGCCGCCCCCTGCCCGTCGTACGCGTCCACGAGCGCACGCCCCTGCTCGACGTGCAGCTCGACGAAGGTGCCGACGCGGCGCATGGCCTCGTCGTCCGGACCCAGGTGCCGCGGGTCGTGACCGGCCCCCTGCATCGCCTCGGCCATCGACGCGCCGTCGCCGTCGACGAGGGACCGGGCCCGGTCGGGATCGAGCGCTCCTGTCAGCAGCCGGGACCCGGCGCAGGCCACGCCGAACCGCGCACCCTCCTCGTCGGCGAAGCAGACGATGCCGACCGGTCGACCGGGTGCGTGATCCCGGTTCCGCAACACGTCGAGGGCGGCGAAGGCCGCGACCACCCCGAGCGGGCCGTCGAACGCGCCGCCGTCGGGCACCGAGTCGAGGTGGCTGCCGACCGCGAGGCCGGGCCGACCCGCGGACGCCGCGGCGTCCGGATCCCCGGTCCAGGCCCAGAGGTTCCCGGCCCGGTCACAGACGACGTCCAGCGACCGGCGGGCTGCCTCGGCGGTGAACCACTCGCGCAGGGTCCGGTCCGCCGAGGTCCAGGCGAAGCGCCGGTAGCCGCCGGTCGCCGCGTCCCGCCCGACGGGCGACAGCTCGGACCACATCGCCGCGAAGGAGGCGCTCACGGGCCGGCCGGGGTGGTGGCCACGACGTCGCGCAGGACGCGCAGGCCCTCGTGCACCTCGCCGAAGCTGGTGCTCAACGGCGACAGGCCGATCCGGATGCCGTCCGGCTGGCGGAAGTCGGGGATGACTCCGCGCTTCCACAGCTGGTCGAGGACCTCGCGGAAGTCGGCGCGCCGCAGCGTGACGTGCCCGCCGCGACGGGCCGGGTCCCGTGGCGAGACGACTAGCACGCCATGCTCGGCCAGCCAGGCGTCGGCGAGCTCGAGGGCGTACTCCGTGAGCAGCACGGATTTCGCGCGTACGGCGGGCATGCCGACCCGGTCCACCAGCTCGAGGCTGGCGAGCAGCGGAGCCATCGCGAGGATCGGCGGCGTCCCGCTGATCTGGCTGCGCACCCCGGCGGCCGGGCGGTACCCCGGGCCCATCTCGAAGGAGTCCTCGCGACCCATCCAGCCCCAGATCGGCTGGCGGACGGTGTCCTGCAGGCCATGCCGCACGTAGCCGAACGCCGGCGACCCCGGTCCTCCGTTCAGGTACTTGTACGTGCAGCCCACCGCGAGGTCCACGCCCCAGTCGTCGAGGTGCAGCTCGACGGAACCGGCCGAGTGGCTCAGGTCCCACAGCACCAGCGCGCCCGCCTCGTGCGCGAGCCGGGTGATGGCGAGCGCGTCCGCGACCCAGCCCGAGCGGTAGGCGACGTGGCTGAACAGGACGAGCGCGGTGTCGGCGCCGACGGCTGACGCCACCTGCGCCTCCGTGACGCCGGCCGCGGGGTCGGTCTCGACCCACCGCAGCTCGAGGCCGCGTTCGGCCGCGATCCCCTCGAGCACGTAGCGGTCGGTCGGGAAGTTTTCGGTGTCCAGCACGACCTCGCGTCGGCCGGGGCGGGCGGCGACTGCCGCGCGGGCCAGCTTGTAGAGCATCACGGTCGTGGAGTCGGCGACGACGACCTGGCCGGGACCCGCGCCGAGCGTCGCCCGGCCCAGCAGGTCGCCGACCTGTCCTGGCCAGTCGAGCCAGCCGTCGGTCCAGCCGCGGATCAGGCGCCCGGCCCACTCGTCGCGCACGAACCGGTCCAGCCG
>JBOGDX010000584.1:0-2031 GCA_050743225.1 Actinomycetes bacterium
GCGCCCTGCACCGGCCGAGCGGCCGGTCTCGCCGAGGTCCTCGAGCACCTCGGCGCCCAGGCCCTCGCGGGTCCGCTGCGCGCGGGGAAGCACGCCGGTCACGTGGCGAGGGATCTCGAGCTCCTCGTAGAGGTGGTCGGAGCTGGAGTAGGTCTCCTCCGGCTCGCCGAAGCCGAGGTCCAGCGCCTTGTCGATGAGCCCCCAGCGCGGGATGTCATCCCAGTCGACGAACGTGATCGCCGTTCCCGACGCACCCGCCCGGGCGGTGCGGCCGATCCGGTGCAGGTAGGTCTTCTCGTCCTCGGGGCACTGGTAGTTGATCACGTGCGTGATGTCCTGGACGTCGATGCCGCGCGCCGCGACGTCGGTGGCAACCAGGACGTCCACCTTGCCGTTGCGGAAGGCGCGCAGCGCCTGCTCGCGAGCGCCCTGCCCCAGGTCGCCGTGGACCGCGCCGGACGCGAAGCCCCGCTCCGCCAGATCGTCGGCCACCTTGGCCGCCGTGCGCTTGGTCCGGCAGAACACGAGGGTCAGCCCACGGCCCTCGCACTGCAGGATGCGGGCGAGCATCTCGGTCTTGTCCATCGCGTGGGCGCGGAACGCGTGCTGCTCGACGGCCTTGACCGTGTGCCCGTCGTCGTCAGGGTCAACGGCGCGGATGTGTGTCGGGTGGTGCATATACGTCCGAGCCAGCGAGATGACCTGTCCAGGCATCGTGGCCGAGAAGAGCATGGTCTGCCGACCCGCCGGCACCAGCCGGATGATCCTCTCCACGTCCGGGAGGAACCCGAGGTCGAGCATCTCGTCGGCCTCGTCGAGCACCAGCGTGCGGACGTGGCCCAGGTCGAGATGGCCCTGCTTCGCCAGGTCGATCAACCGGCCCGGCGTACCCACGACGACCTCGACGCCCCTGCGCAGGGTCTCGACCTGTGGCTCGTACGCCCGTCCGCCATAGATCGACAGAATCCGTACGTCGCGGCGCGCGGCGGCCTTGTCCAGGTCGCCCGTGACCTGGACGCACAGCTCACGGGTCGGGACGACGACGAGGGCCTGCGGCTTGCCGGCGACCGGCGGAGGCTGCGCCGGGTCGGCGTGGTCCTCGCCCGCGACCACCACTCGCTGCAGCAGCGGGATGCCGAAGCCGAGCGTCTTTCCCGTGCCGGTCTTGGCCTGTCCGATGATGTCGTGGCCGTGCAGGGCGACCGGCAGGGTCAGCGACTGGATGGGGAACGGGTGCGTGATGCCGACGGCCTCCAGGCCCTCGACCGTGGCCGGGAGCACGCCGATGTCGGCAAAGGATGGGGTGTTCAGGACGGTGCCCTTCTCGTGCGGTGTCCGGACGCGTACCCCGGGGCCGCGCGCCACCGGACTCGGTGGCGGGCCGCGCAGGGATCGAGCCCGCTCGGTCGGAGCCGATCGGGTTCGTGACAGTGGCAAGCGACCGGGCATCCGTTCGTCGGGCCACAGCCTACCGGGTCGATACGCTGCACCGCGTGAGCGAGCAGCCGCCGGTGGCCGACCCGCTGGCCGACGACGACTACCGGCTGGCCGTGGTCGACCTGCTCGGCGCGCTGGCGTACGGCGAGCTCACGGCGTTCGAGCGTCTCGCCGACGACGCTTCGCTCGCGCCCACGATCGCCGACAAGGCGGCTCTGGCCGCGATGGCGGTGGCGGAGTACAACCACTTCGCGCTGCTGCGCACCAGGCTCGAGGAGATGGGTGTGCCTTCGGAGGCGGCGATGGAGCCGTTCATCCCCGCTCTCGAGGCGTTCCACGAGCGGACCGCGCCCGGCGACTGGCTCGAGGGCCTGGTCAAGGCGTACGTCGGCGACGGGATCGCCACGGACTTCTACCGCGAGGTGTCGGCCTACCTCGACGACTCGACCCGCGACCTCGTGCTCCAGGTGCTCGAGGACACCGGGCACTCGACGTTCGCCGTCGACCGGGTCCGGGCCGCCATCTCTGCCGAGCCGCGGCTGGCCGGCCGCCTGGCGCTGTGGGGCCGGCGCCTGGTCGGCGAGGCGCTAAGCC
>JBOGDX010000585.1:0-2027 GCA_050743225.1 Actinomycetes bacterium
GTGTACGCCGACTGGATCGCGCTGCCGAAGTACGGCCCGAACATCCGGTTCTTCACACCGCGGTAGCCGAAGCTGTTGACCGAGTTGATGGTCGAGCCACCCGTCAGCCAGGGCCCGCCGCTCGAGCCGCCGGTCATGTTGCAGGCGATGCTCTGGCTCTGCGTCCCGCCGTAGATGTCGTCCTGCGCGGTGCCGGAGCAGGACTTCAGCGTCTCGCCGTTGAACTTCCCGGCCGCCGGGTAGCCGTACGCGTCGTAGAACAGTCCGCGGGGCTGGTTGAAGGCGACACCCTGGCCCCCCACAACGTCGGTGAGGTGCTGACCGTTCAGCGTGTTCATCACCGCGAAGCCGCCGTCGTAGTTGATGTCGCCCTGGGACGCCCAGGCGGTCGTGGTCACGAGCGTGCGGGCGGTCCACGTGCCGTACGGCCGCGCCCCGTTGTTGTACGCCGGGACGAACGCCCAGTTGGTCGCATAGGCGCCGGGGCCCTCGTTGACGCAGTGTCCCGCGGTCGTCACGACGTCCTTGTTCGTGCTGGCCGTGGCGGCGCCGGAGCAGACGTAATTGACCCCGCCGAGAGTGAAGAACACCTTGCCGGTCGTGTTGACCACGGACGCAGCTGGGACCGGGGCTCCGCCGGGCCTGCGCGCCGTGACGGTGGTGGCCTGGCCGCGGTGCACCGTGGTGCTCGTGGTGCTCGTGGTGCTCGTGGTGTTCGCGGCCGTCGGCCGGTCGGCGGGCTGGGCGGTGCGCATCCGCCCGGCCGTCCAGTAGGTCGCCACCCGGTCCTGCTCGGCCTCGGTGGTGGCCGCGCGGTGCGTCGCGACCCCGCTCCCCCCGCTCGCGGCGCCGGGAGACGCACCCACGGCGAGTACGCCTCCGAGCACCGCGGTCAGGGCGGCCAGCACCGCCGTACGTGATCTGCGCATGGACAGGTTCCTCCTGGTCGGCTCGACGGGTGGTCCGTCGTGAGAGGGCGGTCACCCCGGTTCGTCGGGGCGGCCACGTCGCACGGTAGAGCCCGATGTTCGAATTGTCGCCGGCGGCGGCTCTTGTTCTTTGGATGACGCTGCGGTACGCGGCGGCCTTGCCGACCACGCTGCGAGACTGGTGGGCGTGAGCACTCCACGGGAGGTCGTCATCCTCGGGTCGACCGGGTCGGTCGGCACGCAGGCGGTCGACGTGGTCCGGCGCAACCCCGACCGGTTCCGCGTGGTCGGGGTGGCGTCCGGTGGTGGCAACGTCGACCTGCTCGCACGGCAGGCGCTGGAGCTCGGCGTCGACGTGGTGGGCGTGGCGCACGCGAGCGCCGCCCAGGACCTCCAGCTCGCGTTCTACGCGGCGGCCAAGGCCGGCGGCTACAGCTCGGGCGAGCATCCCGTGCCGCGCATCGTGGCCGGCCCGGACGCCGCGACCGAGCTGGCTCGCTGGCCGTGCGACACGGTGCTCAACGCGATGACCGGCTCCATCGGGCTCGCGCCCACGCTGGCCGCGCTGGAGGCCGACCGGACGCTGGCCCTGGCCAACAAGGAGTCTCTGGTCGCCGGCGGTCAGCTGGTGCAGGCGGCCCGCAAACGCCCGGACCAGATCGTGCCGGTCGACTCCGAGCACTCCGCCCTCGCCCAGTGCCTGCGCGGCGGCGCCGTCGACGAGGTGCGCCGGCTCGTCCTGACCGCCAGCGGCGGGCCGTTCCGGGGCCGCCGCCCTGACGAGCTCGTCAACGTCACGCCGCAGGACGCGCTGGCCCACCCGACATGGGACATGGGCCCGGTGGTCACCATCAACTCGGCAACCCTGGTCAACAAGGGGCTCGAGGTCATCGAGGCGCACCTGCTGTTCGACCTGCCGTACGACCGGATCGACGTCGTCGTCCACCCGCAGTCGGTGGTGCACTCGATGGTGGAGTTCACCGACGGCTCGACCCTGGCCCAAGCCAGCCCCCCCGACATGCGCCTGCCCATCGCGCTCGCCCTGGGCTGGCCGCGGCGGGTGCCGGGGGCGGCAGCCGGGTGCGACTGGACGACGCC
>JBOGDX010000586.1:0-2027 GCA_050743225.1 Actinomycetes bacterium
GTCCGAAGGTGGCGCCCGCCAGCTGGGGCAGCTGCGGGTGCAGCTCGGTCACCGGGCGACCGGCGGCGGTGGCGGCAGCGACCGGGCCGAGGCTCAGGCCGGGATGGCCGAGCAGCAGCCGCAGGAGCTCCCCGCCTGCGTACCCGCTCGCGCCTGCGACCGCCGCCGTCCGACCCATGCGCATGAGTATGCGGACTGATGCAGGTTCATGCAAGCCGGGGCAGCCTCAGTCGCGGAGCCGTTTCGCCAGCTGGACCTGGGCGTGACCGGTCGGGTAGTCGGGGAAGCGTCCCTGCTCGACGTACCCACGGGCCAGGTAGAACCCGAGCGCCTGGAACGTGTGCGTGCTGAGCAGCATCTGGTTGCAGCCGCGGTGGCTGGCCTCGTCCTCGGCGGCCGTGAGCAGCCGACCGCCGAGCCCGCTCCCCCGGCGACCCTCGTCGACGAACAGCAGGTCGACGAACCCCGTCCCGCCCCACGTCCAGCCGAAGAGGCCGGCGACCAGGCGGCCGTTGTCCTCGAGCACCGTCAGGACGAGCAGCGACCCGTCGTCGATGCCGGTCGCGGCGGCGTTGAACGCATAGAGGCGGCGGCGCAGCTCGGTCTCGACCTCGCCGTCGTCGTCCCGGTCGCCCACCGTGAGCCGGAGCCTGGTCACGCCCCGGATCATGGCAGCCGCGCGGGTGCTCACCCCAGCGGGTCGTCCTGGCCGTAGGTCCGCAGGCGCAAGGTTCTGGCGCCCGACGCGTCCCCGGCGGTCGCCACGAGCAGCGCGTCGATGTCGTCGCGCGTTGCGTGCACGAACCGGCCGTGGAGCGGGTCCAGCTCGCCCCGGGCGAACCGGCCGACCACGTCGACCATCCGCTCGACCGGGCTCCACGGCTGCTCGTCGGGCGGCCCCCACATCGTCTCGGTCATGTCGGTGCGGACCAGGCCGGGGCTGACCTCCAGCACGGTCACCCCGGTGTCGCGAAGCGCGACCGCGAGCGTGTCGGTGAGCCGGCTCAGCGCGGCCTTCGACACCGAGTAGGCCGACCAGTCCGGGTACGGCCGCTGCCCCATGCCGCTGCCGACGTGCAGGACCCGACCGGTCCCGCGCGCGACCATCCCCGGCAGGACGGCTCGGCCGAGCAGGTACGGGCCGCGCAGGTTGGTCTCCACGACGCGCCACCAGTCGTCGGCGTCCGCTTCCCAGGGTCTGGCCGCCGACCTGTCCCGGATCCCGGCGTTGGCGACGAGCAGGTCCACCGGCCCCAGGTCGCGCTCGACGGTCTCCACGGCCCCCCTGACCTGGTCGGGCCGGGTCACGTCCGCCGGCACGGCGACCGCCCTCGCTCCCGCCGCCGCACAGGCGCGCAGCGTCTCCCCGAGTGGCGAGCGGGTCCGGCCGAGCAGCCCGACGTACATCCCCTCACGGGCCAGGCCGACCGCGATGTCGCGCCCGATCCCGCGCCCCGCGCCGCTGACGAGCGCGACCTGCCCGGTCAGACCCGCATGGTCAGCCACCGCGCTGCTCGGCCCCGGTGCGCCGGGCGGCCTCGGCCACCGCCGTCGCCCGGGCGGCACTGACCTCCTCCGCCGTCAGCGTCCGGTCCGACGCCCGGAAGCGCAGCGCGTAGGCCAGCGAGACCTTCCCGTCCCCGATCTGCTCGCCGCGGTAGAGGTCGAACAGCCGGAGCGACTCGAGCAGCTCCCCCGCCCCGGATCGCAGCGCGGCCTCCACCTCGGCGGCCGGGACGGCCGCGTCGACGACCAGCGCGACGTCCTGGGTCGCGACCGGGTAGGTCGAGATCCGCGGCGCCGGCACCGGTGACGGGTCCTCGCCCAGCAGCTCCAGGTCGAGCTCCATCGCCACGGTGCGCTCCGGCAACCCGAGAGCCGCGACGACCCGCGGGTGGAGCTCTCCGGCGTGTCCGACCAGCCGGCCGTCGACGGTGAGCGCCGCGCACCGGCCCGGGTGCCACGGCGCGTGCTGGTCAGCCGATACGGAGAGGTCGACGCGGGCCTGGCGAGCGACCGCGCGTGCC
>JBOGDX010000587.1:0-2020 GCA_050743225.1 Actinomycetes bacterium
ACCCGGGGTGCCCGTACGCTGACCGCGTGACGGACACGCCCGCCGCGCAGCAACCGGACTGGCCCGATCCCGGCGCGCTGCGGGACGTCCTCGAGACGCTGCGCGGGCTGCCGCCGCTCGTGTTCGCCGGCGAGTGCGACCAGCTCAAGGAGCGGCTCGGAGCGGTCGCCCGTGGCGAGGCCTTCTTGCTGCAGGGCGGGGACTGCGCCGAGACCTTCGCCGACGCCACCGCCGACGCGATCCGCAACAAGATCAAGACCTTGCTCCAGATGGCCGTCGTCTTGACGTACGGGGCGCGGGTGCCGGTGGTGAAGGTGGGCCGGATCGCGGGACAGTTCGGCAAGCCGCGCAGCGCCGACACCGAGACGCGGGACGGAGTCACCCTCCCCTCGTACCGCGGTGACGCCGTCAACGGCCTCGACTTCTCACCCGAGGCGCGCGCCCCTGACCCGACCCGGCTGGTGCGTGTCCACAACACGTCCGCCGCCACGCTGAACCTGGTGCGGGCGTTCGCCCAGGGCGGCTTCGCCGACCTGCGCCAGGTGCACGCCTGGAACCAGGGCTTCGTCCGGGACAACGGGGCCAACCAGCGGTACGAGGCGATGGCGCGCGACATCGACCGGGCCCTCGCGTTCATGCACGCATGCGGGGTCGACCCCGAGGCGTTCCGCACCGTCGACCTCTACTCGTCGCACGAGGCGCTGCTGCTCGACTACGAGCGCGCGCTCACCCGCATCGACTCGCGGACCGGCCTTCCGTACGACGTGTCCGCGCACCTCGTATGGGTGGGGGAACGCACGAGGGCCCTGGACGGCGCGCACGTGGAGTTCGCCGCGTCGATCCGCAACCCGGTCGCGGTCAAGCTCGGTCCGACGGCGACCCCAGACGAGGCGCTCGCACTGGTCGCCCGGCTCGACCCGACCGGCGAGCCGGGCCGGCTCACCTTCGTCAGCCGGATGGGGGCGGACCGGGTCCGCGACGCGCTCCCGCCTCTGGTCGAGAAGGTCACCGCCAGCGGGGCGGTCGTCGGCTGGGTGTGCGACCCCATGCACGGCAACACGTTCGCGGCGCCGGACGGGCTTAAGACCCGTCGCTTCGACGACGTCCTCGACGAGGTCCGCGGCTTCTTCGAGGTGCACCGCGCGCTGGGTACGCACCCCGGGGGGCTGCACATGGAGCTCACCGGCGACGACGTCACCGAGTGTCTCGGCGGCAGCGGCGGCATCGGGGAGACCGACCTGCCGATGCGCTACCAGACCGCGTGCGACCCGCGGCTGAACCACCGGCAGTCGCTGGAGCTGGCCTACCTCGTGGCCGAGATGCTGGCCATGGATGACGTGGGCTGACGGCCTCCTCTCGGACCTCGCGCGGGGTCCTATCTGACGGTGATCCGACCGTCGATGAGTGTCTCGCGGAAGGTCAGGCCGGACACCTCGAGGACGACGATCGTGCCTGGGCCACCGGCGTGGACGACGGCCTCGAACGGCAGGTTCTGGCCGGCCCCGATCCCGGTCACGGTGGCCACGCCGCGCATGACCGCCCGCCTGCCCTCGGTGCTCAACGAAGTCACCCGACCCGTGACGTACATGGCATTCGTGGTGAACTCGCCGCTGCCCGGCCCGCTGTCGGCGGCAGGGGCCAAAGCCAAGCACTCGAACGAGCCACCTGACGAGTCGGCGTGGAAGGACACAAGTGTTGTGACGGGCGCCGGGTTCGCGCCACCTGTGCCGCCCTCGATGATGGTGTGACCCGCACCCGCCGCTCGCCCCCCATCCGCCTGCGCAGGGGAGCCAATACTCAGCCACGCGAAGCCGGCTAGCAGGGCTGCCATCACGACGCAGCCACCCACGGTGCGTCGTGCACCGCTGACCCGATCTCTCATTTCTGCCTCCTTTGATGTGTGTGGAGCCGCGACCCCCCGGTGATGTTCATCGAGACTTATAGGGCACGTGTCCCGAAAGGCGGCGCGCGAGAACGACGTGCTTCGAGAATGAGGCGCGCGCATCGACCCATGAGCTGT